>JBCCRG010000329.1:0-4800 GCA_039208155.1 Bacteroidota bacterium
CCGCCTGGAGGCGGGCGAGCCGCTGGAGGTCATCATCGACGAGTTCCAGGCGGCGATTTCGGGGACGGACACGGACCGGGGCTACGTCTGCCTCATCGACCAGCGCAGCGCGCTCTACCTCGGCCACCCCGACCTCGACGCGCTCGGGATGCAGGCCAAGCCGGAAGCACTCTTCGACGAGGGCTTCGACGGCGAGCAACTCGTGCGCTGGCAGGACCCGCTGATGGAGGGCGCAAGCGCAGGTGGGCTGCTGATCTACGGCGAGGACATGCCCACCGAGGTGATCTATTTCAATGCCGTACCCGGCACCGAGTGGACCGTCTCGTCGCACGAGAACGCCGCGCGCATCGACGCCGAGATCGCGGTACTGCGGACGCGGCTCATCCTCGGGGCCGTCGCGCTGGCGCTACTGCTGGCGCTCCCGGCTTCGCTGGCTGGACGTGTGGTTGCGCGCCGTCATGAGCGGCAGGTCGCGCGGCAGAACGAACTCGAACGCCACCTGCTGGAAGCGGAGAACGCGCGGAAGTCGGAAGAACTCGAACGGGCGCGGCAGCTCCAGCTCTCGATGCTGCCGGACCGCGTCCCCGAGCACCCGCGCCTCACGCTCGCCGCGCACATGCAGACGGCCACCGAGGTCGGCGGCGACTACTACGACTTCGACTACGACTCGAAAGGCACAGGCGCGCTCACCCTCGCCATCGGCGACGCGACGGGCCACGGCATGACGGCGGGCACGATGGTCACGGCGACGAAGAGCCTCTGGCACGCCTTCGCGCGGGAGCCCGACTTGGCCACGATCCTTCGGGAGTCGAACGCCGCGCTCCGGCAAATGCACCTGTCGAAGCTCTTCATGGCCTTCGCGCTCGCGCGGATCGACGGGCACACGCTCACGCTGGCTGGGGCCGGGATGCCTCCGGCGCTCCTCTACCGCGCAGCCACCGGCACCGTCGAGCCACTTCCGTTGAAAGGCCTCCCGCTCGGCAGCCCGGCGACGCCGCCTTACCCCGTGACCGAGGTGCCGCTAGGCGTCGGCGACACGCTCCTGCTCATGAGCGACGGCTTCCCGGAGTTGTTCGACGCCGACCACGCGATGCTGGGCTACGACCGCGCCATCGAGGTCTTCACCGAGGTCGCCGACCAATCGCCCAACGCCATCCTGGCGCACCTACGCGCCGCCGTCGATGCCTGGACGGGCGGCGGTCCCCCCGACGACGATATCACGTTCGTAGTGGCCACCGTGACGGCGTAGCGCGCTTCGATCACGAGGCCGCGCTGGTGTCTTGGAGCGCTCGGTAGCGCTCGGCCTCACCAGGCTTCCCGGCGTCCTCGAAGAAGAAGGGCAGCGGCCGGAGCGCCGCCTGCGTCGTCGGATGATCCGGGCCGTAGGCGTCGAGCGCGTCCTCGTAGCCGCGCACGTAGAGCGCCTCCGCCTCGGCGAAGCGGTCCTGCCGCCCGAGCAGCCCCGCCAGGTCGCGGAGCTTGCCGCCGATGTTGCTGTGGCCGACCGGGAACGCCTCCTCGGCGATAGCGAGCGATTCTCGCAGGTAGGTCTCGGCCTCACCGAGGTCGCCCTGCTCGCGCGCGACGGCCCCGAGCCAGCCGAGCGTGTTGCCGGTGCTGGGGTGGTCCGGCCCGTAGACGACCTGCTTGATCGAGAGCGATTCCTCGTGCGCGGCCTTCGCCTCGAAGAGTCGGTCGGTGCGCAGGAGCAGGACGCCGAGGTTGTTGAGCCCGATGGCGAGGCTGGGATGCGGCTCGGGATGCAGCGCGCGGTGCATCGCCAGCGCCTCGCGGATGAGCGGCTCGGCCTCGTCGTACTGCTGCAGCGCGAGGTGCAGCGACGCGGTGTTGTCGAGGGCAACGGCGAGGTCGGGGTGCGGCTGGGCGTCGTGGATGACCCGCAGCATGTCGAGCGCCTGCCCGAAGTAGGTCGTCGCTTGCTCGTAGTCGCGGCGGTAGTAGAAAAGAATGCCGAGGTGGTCCAGCGTCACCGCCACGTCTTCGCGGGCGGTCGTGTCGTGGAGGGCGCGCTTGAGCGCGAGCGACTCGCGGAGCACCGGCTCGGCCTCGTCGTAGGCCCCTTTCACGATCAGGGTATAGCCGAGGTTGTTGAGCACAGCGGCTATGGAGGAGTCGCTGTCGGCAGCGCGGGCGAGCGCAAGCGCCTCGCGGTCGAGGACCTCCGCCTCGTCGTAGCGCCCCTGCGTGCGACGCAGCGTGCTCAGCGCGTCGATGGCCCCCGCCCGCTCGACGAGGGACATCCCGAGGGTATCGTAGGCGACGCGGGCCTGGGAGAGGAGCGAGTCAGCGCGGGGCAGCACCCCCAGCCGCTCGTAGACCAGCCCGAGCGTGTACTGCAAGCGCGCGCGGATCTCGGGCCGCTCTTCGAGGTCCGTCTCGATACGCTCGGCGCCGCGTTCGAGCACCTCGCGGACGAGCACCGAGTCGCCGCGCGTCTCGGCGGGGTCGCTCGCCTCGAAGAGGCCCACGAGGAAGTTCGTCACCTCGGTCGCCGTCGCCGCCTCGGTCTGCGCGCGGTCCCGCTCGGTCGCAGCGACCCGCGCCTGCCACAGCGCCGCACCCAGGCCCACGACGAGCGCCAGCGCGACGGCGGCCGCAGCCCCCACCCCAGCGCGGTTGCGGCGGACGAACTTGCGCGCGCGGTAGCCAAGCGTGTCCGGCTGCGCGGCGACCGGTAACCCGTCGAGGTGGCGGCGGACGTCCTCGGCAAGGTCGGTCGCGGAGCCGTAGCGGCGGTCAGGCTCCTTGCGGAGTGCCATCAGGCAAATGCGGTCGAGGTCACCCGCGAGGCGGCGGCGCAGACGGCTCGCCTCCGTGGCACGTGCCTCGCTGACGGTAGCCGGGCCTATCGTCAGGGCCTGGGGCGCCTCGGTGCCCGGTGCCATCGGGCGCGTATCGACCTCCGTGACAGCCGTGCTGGGGCGGATCGGGTCTTCTTCCAGAATCACCCGCTCGACCTCGTGCGGCAGCCGCTCCGCGAGCCGGTAGGGCCGATGCCCGGTGAGCAGTTCGTAGAGCAGCACACCGAGGGCGTAGACGTCCGTCGCGGTCGTAATCGTGTCGCCGCGCACCTGCTCGGGGGCGGCGTACTCCGGCGTCATCAGCCGCAGGCCCGTCTGCGTCTCCAACACCGACATGTCGGGGCCAACGTCGAGCACCTTGGCGATGCCGAAGTCGAGCAGCTTCACGACAGGCTCGCCCGCCTCAGTCTCGGCGACGAGGATGTTCGACGGCTTGAGGTCGCGGTGGACGACGAGGCGGCGGTGGGCGTGCTGGACGGCGTCGCAGACGGTGCGGAAGAGGCGCAGCCGCGCGTCGATGCCGAGGCGGTGGCGGTCGCAGTAGGTGGTGATCGGGAGCCCGCGCACGAATTCCATCGCGAAGTAGGGCCGCCCTTCGCCCGAGAGCCCGCCGTCGAGGAGGCGCGCGATGTGCGGGTGGTCGAGCCCTGCGAGGATTTGACGCTCGGCCTCGAAGCGGCGCAAGACGGCGGCGCTGCCGGAGCGCGGAACGAGTTTCAGCGCGACCGTCTGGTCGAAGGTGCCATCGCCGCGCCGCGCCTCGTAGACCTCGCCCATGCCGCCGCGCCCGACGAGCCGCACCACCTCGTACGGCCCGATGAACGTGCCCGCTGGGAGCCCACCCGCCTCCTGGAACGCCGGCTGCACGACCTCGTCGGCGAGCCGCCCGAAGTAGCCCGACGCATCGCCGTAGGCCGCGAGCAGGCTCTCCACCTCGGCGCGGAGGTCGGCGTCGTCCGCACACGCCCGGTCGAGGAACGCCGCGCGCTCGGCGACAGGCCGCTCCAACGCCTGCTCGAAGACCGCCTCGACGCGCTGCCAGCGGTCGGCGCTGCCGGGCTCCGGGGTCGGATCAGTGGAGGCAGGAGGCAGGTCGTCGGGCATGGGAGAGAATGGCTGTCGGCTGTCGGCTGTCGGCTGTCGGCGAAGAAGCAAACGGAGCCTGTGCAGTGGGAGCAAGCGAAATCGCAGCGCGCTATCGAAGACCGGCTACACGAAGCGTCGAGGAGGCACGCTCTTCTGTGTTCACGCAATCGACCGGGGTGGACGGATCAGCGATGGGGCTACCAAAAGCCAACGACCAACAGCCAGTAGCCTCCCCTACCCCTGCATCTCGCGGTAGAGCCACGCTTGCGCCATGCGCCAGCTCCGCTTCACCGTCGGCGTAGAGACGCCCACCACGGCGGCGGTCTCCTCGATAGTCATGTCGGCGAAGAAGCGGCACTCCACGATCTGCGCGGCGCGGGCGTCGCGCTCGGCGAGACGGTCGAGGGCCCCGTCGAGGGCGAGCAGGTCGGTGAGCGCCGGGCCGTCCGGGTTGGCGATGGAGAGCCCGGGCGCGTCGAGGTCGACGCGGTGCTGGTCGCCGCCGCGCTTCTGGGCCTGCTGGCGACGGGCGTAGTCGACGAGGATGTGCCGCATCGCCTTGGCGGCCACGCCGAGGAAGTGCGCGCGGTTCTCGAACCCGCCCCCTTCGGCCGTGGACGCGCCCTCTTGGAGGCGGAGGTAGGCCTCGTGGACGAGCGCCGTCGTGTTGAGGGTCTGCTGGCCGCGCCAGCCGCCGCGCTGCCGCCGCGCGAGCGCCCGCAGTTCGTCGTAGACCAGCGGGAAGAGACGTTCGAGCGCCGTGTCGTCGCCCGCTTGGGCGGCGTGGAGGAGGCGCGTGACCTCGGCGGTGGCGTGTGGGTCCGGCATGGAAGCTCCGGGTCGGTGGTGACGGGGGCGAAAATACAGCCTGCGCGCCCTGATCCCCTATGCC
>JBCCRG010000330.1:0-4770 GCA_039208155.1 Bacteroidota bacterium
ATCAACTACGCCCGCGACCGCCAGGCAGCGAAGCGCGGCGGCGGCCAGGCCCTCGCCACCTTCAACGACGAAGTCATGGGGAGTCAGACCTTCATGGGTGGACGTGCTGCCCGCGCCGACGACCTCATCGCGCTCGACGAAGCGCTCGACCGGCTGGCTACGCTAAGCGAGCGGCAGAGCCAAGTGGTCACCTACCGCTTCTTCGGCGGGCTCACGCACGAGGAGACGGCTGCCGTGCTCGGCTGCTCCGTCCCCACCGTGCGCCGCGACTGGCGCATCGCGAAGGCGTGGCTGAGCCGCGAACTCACCCGCGACCGCTAGCGGCGGTGGTTCGGTGGTTCAGTACGTCAGTGGTTCAGAGCTCGCCCAATCCAGAGCGTCGCGCTCGCCCACGACGACGTAGCTGCACCGCAGGTCGGTGCATACCACTCTAGAGGCTCCCATCTTCGAGGGTGCGTCCCCATGATAAGCAGGGAGGCAGAAGGTCGAAGGCAGAAGGATGACGTGCCGACATCGAGTCTTCGGAAGTGCGGCTGCCTGAGAAGCGTCCAGCGGGGCAACACGGCTACACTGAAACACCGCAGCACCACGACACCGAAACACTGCAACACGTTTGCACGCCTGCTTGTCAGGGGCTCGGCGGCGAGGTCGGGCAGGCCCCGAGCGTGGCACCCTGGTTGAGGTAGGTCTGGACCACACTACGGGGGACCTCGCGGGTGCTGCCGTTGACACAGATCGTCCGCTTCTCTGCGTTCGGGTCGGCACTTTCGGCCGCGCGGAGTTCGGTCGGCGTCTGGTGCTGGACGCTCGTCCCGAGGTGCTGCACGTCGGGGCTGGCGAAGCCGAGGCGACGACCGAGCGCGATGATCGGGCCCATGTCGAAGGTGATCGCGTCGTTGGCACCCATCTCCAGGCGGGTACCGAAGTCCTGGCCGTTGCGGATGCGGTTGCGCCACTGCTGCTCCTCCTGGGCGTCGCTCTGGCGCTCGGCGCGACGCTGGTGCCAGTAGACGGCGGCCTCGTAGACCATGCGGTCGTTGGACGCCTGGCGGATGCGCACGGTGAGAGCCCCGGCCCGGTCGCGGCGGTTGCCGACGCACTTGGGCCACTCAGCGCAGCCGTCCTCCTCGTCGGTGAGTTCCTTCAGGATGCGCATGCTCCGCACGTCGAGGATGAAGTCGTCGAGGCGGTCGGCGCGGAAGGCGGGGCTGCGCGTCGCGCCGTCGAAGCCGAGCTTGATCTGGCCCGTGCGCGAGGGCTCGCCCTGCACGTTGAAGGTATACGCTGCCAGGCCGCTCGCATCGTCCGCGTTCGCAACCTCCAGGTAGACCTGCTGGCTGCCGAGGTCGTTGAGCGCCGCCCGGAAGGACGTCTGCGTCTCGTGGCGGTCGGTGCCGCGCTCGGCGAAGTAGATCGTGTTCTCCTCCGGGACGCTCTCGTTGAACTTGTGGGTGTGCTGGTGCCACGGGTAGACCCCGAAGTCGGCCCAGAACCGCTGCCACGGGCTCTGCGACACGTCGCCGCGCGGCTGCGCCCACGAGCCGGAGGGGTCGCGGAAGACGGTCAGGTCGATGTGGCCGCCGGGAGGGGCCCCGTACTGGTCCACGAGCAGCGCGCCGTCGATGGTGACGCGGCCGGGGAAGCGGATCGGGAGGAAGTTCTGGAAGCTGCGCACGAGCACGATGCCGTCCCAGTCGAGCGTGCCAGTGACCCCGAGCGTCCCGTCCACGATCAGGAGCCCGTAGCCCGTGATCGAGCCGGTGAGCTCCATACTGTTCTCCTTGTAGACGATCACCGGGGCCGTCGGCGATCCGTACGTGCGGGTGCCCGTGACCACGGGCGTGGTGGTGGCGAGGACCTCGTCGCCGCTCTCGATGGCCGCGAGGGCTGTCACGTAGAGGTCGTCGAGCGAGAGCGCGCCGGTGTAGTCGATGATGGCGTCCATCGTGTCTTCGAGGCGGAGGCTCGCGCCGGACGTGCGGACGGCGTTGAGCTCGGTCTCGAACGCGGTGCGCATACCCTGGAACGAGACGAGCGGGCTCAGGCGCAGCTTCTCGAAGCGGTCGAAGGCGACGTAGACCGGGTTCTGCGTCGGGCCGCCCGAGATCGTGCTCCCGGTGAGGTCGGCGGTGACGTAGGGCGCGTCGATCCAGATGGGGCCGGGGAAGTCGGCGGGGATCCAGTTGTAGCGGCTGCGCACGCGATGCGTGGCCCCGTCGAAGACGCCCGTGACCTCGAAGGTGAGCGACTGCCGGTCGGTGCTGGGCTGGTAGTCCACCTGGAACGCGCCGCCCTGGAACGCCTGCTGCTCGAAGCTGAGCGCGTTCTTGAAGCCGTAGTCGTCCAGCATCGAGCCGAGCACGAGGTTGTGCCCGGCCTGCGCGGCCTGCCGCGCGATCATGTCGGCCTGGGCCTCCGCCCGGTCCGTCGCGGCCTCAAAGGCGTTGGTGCGCGCCGTGTAGATGACGATCGAGCTGCCGAGCACGGCGGCGAAAGCGATGAGGAGGGTGAACTTGCCCATGGGTCAGGGTGAGGCGAAGGCAGGAGGTCGAGGCGTAGGCGGCGCGCGGGGTCAGATCACGGGCGGCGGCGGAGGGGGCGGAGGCGAGGGCGGCGAAGGGGAGCCGCCCCCTCCGTTGTTGCCGCCGTTGTTGTTTCCACCGTTGTTGCCGTTGCCACTGTTGTTGTTACCGCCATTGTTGCCCCCGCCGTTGCCACCCGGGTTGCTCGGGGGCGGGGACGAGGTGGGCGGCGAGGGCGGTGCAGGGGGGGGCGGCGGAGGCGGGGGCGGGGGCTCTGGCGGGAACACCGTGGGTGGCGCTGGCATCGGGCCGCGGCCTTCCTCGGAGACGGAGAGGTTGCGGGGCCGGAAGACGTAGCCGTGGCGGATCGCGTTGGTCTGCGACCGGCTCTCCTGGTCGCCCGCGCGCTGCCGGACGGCGTTGAGGGCCGTCGTCACCTCCACACGAACGCGGTCGAGGTCGCGCAGGGCGGCGCCGCTGCGGCGGCCCGTCGTGCTCCCGCGCTCGAACACCTCGACCTCGAAACCGACGATGGACTCGGAACTGCCACCGCTCGGGGTGCCGCCCTCGAAGCGCTGCACGCGGTAGATGCCACGCTTCACGTCGCCCACCATCACGCTGTCGCCAAGCGGCGTCACGTCGTAGCGCACCTGCACCGTCGGCGAGGCCGCTCCGAGGCTGGGGTCGGCGAGCGTCGGGAAGCTGAAGCGGGTCGTCTGGCCGGCGGTCGCCTCCAGCCTGTTGGTGTACGAGCCCAGTGCGGCGAGCGCCTGGCGCTCCGTGCGCATGTTCTCGATGTCGCGCTCCAGCACGTCCATGAACATGAGCGTGCGTGCCTGGGTGATCTGATGCACCGCCGTCTCCGTCGCGCTCTGGCCGCTCCGCTGCTGGACGAACAGGAGCACGACCAGCAGCGTGGAGCCGACGAGGATCGAGGTGAGGTTGTCGAGCAGAAAGGCCATCAGCAGAAACGAACAGGCTGCAAGGGAAGGGCTGGAAGGACGACGGGCGAGGCTAGCCGTGGATCGTCTTCCAGGACGGCGTCACGAAGGTGTTGAGGGTCACGGCGACGGGCGGGCGACCGTCACGGGCAGGCAGCGCGTCCGTGACGGCGACCACGACTTCCTTAGCGAGCGTCGGAGCGGCAGAAACCGTACCGGGCGCATCGGGCTGGACGTAGCGGACGGCCATCGCGACAGTCACCGGGATCGCCTGCCCGTTGCGCTGGCGCGTGACCGTGGCGGTGTAGCCGTTGAAGTCGTCCACGTCGTCGAAGTCCACCATCGCGGTCTCGCCGGCATCGGGGCCGAGCGCCGCCGTGAGGCCGCGCACGTCGAAGCGCAGCTCGTCGCGGGTGAGGTCCACCTCGTCGAAGGCGCGCTGGGAGGCCTCAGTGAGCAACTCGCGGGCGACCTCCCCCACGATCAATTCCATCTGTCCGCCGATGGCCCCGCGCTCGAGCGTAGCCTCGGACCGATGCTGGCCGAGCGCGTAGAGCGAGAGCAGGAGGATGGCGAGCAGGGCGAAGAGCGTCTGGGGCATGGGTGAGCGCGGTGAGGTTCTCGGAGAGCAGTGCCCAGACTAGGGCAAGGCCGCGTCCACGTCCCCATTCCAGGGCTTCGCTGACCCAATTCGTAATCCTCGTCAGTGCTTTCAGCGCAGTGTTTCCCGGCGATGTCAGCGCGCCCCTTGGCCGCTTCCGTTTCGATACCGAGCGGGCTCGAAACTACTCGGCCGGATCTCCAGCGACGCCATGATTTATGTGTCTGTGAGCACGGCATTTGCATTCCAATAGGGCCCCTGTCTCGACACGCACTACCGGACACGTTTTCAAGACCGCTATCTCGACACGCAGGACGCACCGGTAGCTCCCAATCGCCAAGGTGTTGGCATGCTGAACTTGTCTCAGCGATGCCGCGGTACGCTGGAGCCGTCAGGGGTCCGGGGTCCACACCATGCACCGGCTGGATCGACGGCGGCGACCTACGGCTCCCCCGGTCGCGGGAAGGACTCGGCGCGATGCGACATCAACCCAGAGGCCGGGTCTTACGAGCCCTGCGTCGGCATGTCCGCTTCGTCCTCGCCCCAGTGACGGACCACCGTGCCCCTGTGATCGACGTCCGGCAAGGCGAAGCCAAGGCGGCTGCCGATGCCCTTGATGTCGTCGATGCTGAAGCCGATGTCGGCCTGGTCGCCGAGGGCGATGCTCGTCCCGAAGGATGCGCCGCTGAGAATGAGATTGCGGAGG
>JBCCRG010000331.1:0-4756 GCA_039208155.1 Bacteroidota bacterium
GATGTCGTCGTGCATGGCATCCCGAACGGCACCATGCTCGCCGAGGGCGACGTCGTCTCGGTGGACTGCGGCGTGGAACTGGAGGGCTATTTCGGCGACTACGCGTACACCTTTGCGGTCGGCGAAATCTCTGAGGAGGACCAGCAGCTCCTAGTCGTCACGAAACAATCGCTCTACGCAGGCATTTCCAATGCCTTTGCCGGAAAGCGACTGGGTGACATCGGCTACGCGGTGCAGACGCATTGCGAAGACCGAGGCTACGGTGTTGTGCGCGACCTCGTTGGGCACGGCATCGGCCGCCGCCTTCACGAAGACCCCCAGGTCGCCAACTACGGTCGCCGGGGCAAGGGCAAGAAGCTCAAGCCCGGCATGACGATCTGCATCGAGCCGATGATCAACCGCGGCACCGCCGATGTGGAGGTCGACCCAGACGGGTGGACCGTCCGCACCGCCGACGGGCAGCCTGCGGCCCACTATGAGCATATGGTCGCCGTCCGTCGGGGCCGTGCTGAGATCCTGTCCTCCTACGAATCCATCGAGGCTGTCCTCCATGCGAGGGGGGCCTTCGTCGCGGAGCCCACGCCGCTCGCGGCTGTCACGTCCTGATTCTGCACGTCCCAATTCTGATCGCTTCCTAGTCCAACCACACAGCCAGCGAGTCCCATGAAAGTCCGCGCCAGCGTCAAGAAGCGCTCTGCCGACGACAAGATCGTCCGCCGCAAGGGTCGCATCTACATCATCAACAAGAAGAACCCCAAGCACAAGCAGCGCCAGGGGTAAACGGATTTGCGATTGGGGATTTTTGATTTGCGATTGGCACGTCTGCCAACCATCTCAGAAATCGCAAATCGCAAATCGCAAATCGACCAGCACCTATGCCACGTATCGCAGGAGTCGACGTACCGAACAACAAGCGCGCAGACGTTGCGCTGACGGACATCTACGGGGTCGGGCGCAGCCGCGCTACCGAGATCCTGGAGCGCGCCGAGCTCGACCCGGCCTCGAAGCCGGAGTCCTGGAGCGACGAAGAGACGCGCCGCGTCCGTCGCCTCATCGAGGACAACTACGTCGTGGAGGGCAACCTCCGCACCGAGATCCAACTCAACATCAAGCGGCTGATGGACATCGGCTGCTACCGTGGTCTGCGCCACCGTCGCGGGCTGCCGGTCCGCGGCCAGCGCACGAAGACCAACGCGCGCACCCGCAAGGGCCGCAAGAAGACCGTCGCGGGCAAGAAGAAGGCTCCGCGCAAGTAGCGCCCGTCGCGTCCCGCTACTCGGCACTCGCCGTGTGGAGAGGACGCGCTGTCGCTCGGCTTGGACTGGCCGCAGACCGACCGCCTCCTCGGGGATACCTTTTGGGGGCACACGTCGGGCGCGGCGGTTCCGGCATAAACACCTCACCGAGACGAACCGGGTCGCCTGCTCTTCCGAGCGCGGCTCCTCACGCATCAACCCCGAATCATGGCGAAGCAGCAAAAAGGGGGCGGCAAGGGCCGCCGCCAGCAGCGCAAAAAGATCCAGGTCGAGTCCAACGGCGCGGCCTACGTCAAGGCGACGTTCAACAACGTCATCATCACGATCACCGACTCCTACGGCAACACGATCTCGTGGGGCTCGGCGGGCAAGCAGGGCTTCAAGGGCTCGCGCAAGAACACGCCGTACGCCGCCCAGGTCGCCGCTGGAGAAGCCGCGAAGGAAGCCTACGACCTGGGCCTCCGCCGCGTTGACGTCTACATCAAAGGACCGGGTTCCGGCCGTGAAGGCGCCGTACGCGCCCTCAGCGCTGCAGGCCTCGAGATCCTCACGATCCGCGACGTCACCCCCATCCCACACAACGGCTGCCGGCCTCCGAAGCGCCGCCGCGTGTGAGGGTTTTTGATTGAAGATGTCCGATTTGTGATTGGATGCCGAGAGCACCTGCTTAGCAAACCGAACATCGAAAATCAGAAATCCTCAATCGGAATAAGCCCGGTTGCGCCCGCTTCGTCGAAAGCTCCTCAGCCCTGGCTGCCAGGAAGTGCTTCGGCGGGGGCGGACCGCACCTTTGTCCCATCCAACGACAACTGAGAACACACTATGGCCCGGTATCGCGGACCTAAGCAGAAGCTCGCCCGGCGCTTCCGGGAGCCGATCTTCGGCCCCTCGAAGGCGCTCGAGCGCAAACCCTATCCCCCCGGACAGCACGGCCAGAGCCGTCGCCGCAAGGAGAGCGAGTACTCCGTCCAGCTCAAAGAGAAGCAGAAGGCGAAGTACACCTACGGCCTCCTGGAGCGCCAATTCCGCAACCTCTTCGAGAAGGCGTCCCGCAAGAAGGGCATCACCGGCGAGAACCTCCTCCAGTTTCTGGAAGCCCGCCTCGACAACGTGGTCTACCGCCTCGGCTTCGCGCGGACGCGCCGCCAGGCTCGCCAACTCGTCAACCACGGGCACGTGATGGTCAACGAGCGCGTCTCGAACATCCCGAGCCACCAGCTGCGCCCGGGCGACATCGTCGAGATCCGGCCGAAGAGCAAGAACCTCAGCGTGATCCAAGACGCGGCGTACTCCAACCGCCGCAGCTTCCCTCACCTGGAGGTCGACCGCGACCGCCTCACCGGCAAGTTCCTCGACTACCCGCAGCGCGAGGACATCCCGGAGCAAATCCGCGAGCAGCTCATCGTCGAGCTGTACTCGAAGTAGCGCCGCTGCGCTGGGCCGCGTCTCCCAGGAGGTCACCCTCCGAAACGCGGCCCGGTTCGCCTTTTTGCCACGCAAGCACCCGCAACCACCGATGAGCACTTCCCTGCTCCAAATGCCCGAGGGCGTCCAGGTCGAGGAGATGACCGCCACCTTCGGCCGCTTCGTCGTGCAGCCGCTTGAGCGCGGCTTCGGCGTCACGATCGGCAATGCCTTCCGCCGCGTGCTGCTCTCCTCCCTCAGCGGCACCGCCATCACCGCCATCAAGATCGATGGCGTCCAGCACGAGTTCTCGACTATTGCTGGCGTCACTGAAGATGTCGCGGACATCATCCTCAACCTCAAGGGCCTCCGCTTCAAGGCGCAGGACGAGGAGGACGAGGAAGGGGTCATCACGCTCGAACTCAAGGGTCCCGGCACGTGGACCGGTCAGGATCTGGCCGACGCCACCGCCGAGTACGAGATCCTCAACCCCGAGCACCACATCGCCACCCTCGGCGACGAGGCCAACCTGTTGATCGACCTGCGCCTCGGCCAGGGCCACGGCTACGTGCCCTCGGACGAGAACAAGCGCGCAGACGACCCCATCGGCGTCATCGCCATCGACTCGATCTTCACGCCCATCAAGAACGTCCGCTACAACGTCACGCCCACGCGTGTCGGCCAGCGGATCGACTACGAGCGGCTGACCGTCGAGATCGAAACCGACGGCTCGATCACGCCGGAGGACGCCCTCACGAACGCAGCCGCGATCCTGCGCGACCACATCGGGCTCTTCGTCCAGGTGGAGCAGGAGCCGGAGCCGACGAAGCAGGAGACGGAAGTCGACGCCGAGGTGCAGCGCATCCGCACGATGCTCAACCAGTCGGTCGACGATCTCGAGCTCTCGGTCCGCGCGCAGAACTGCCTCAAGGCCGCTCAGATTAAGTCCATCGGCGACCTTGTGCGCCGCGAGGAGAGCGAGATGCTCAAGTTCCGCAACTTCGGGCGCAAGAGCCTGATGGAGCTCGTGCAGGTGCTCGAAGAGCGCGGCCTCCGCTTCGGCATGGACGTCAACAAATATCTCGAACCCGAAACGGCCTAGGGCCGGGCGGTTGGCTGTTAGCTGCTGGCTTCTCGACGAAGACCGCTAACAGCCGATAGCCAACAGCCAACGACTAGACTCATGAGACACGGACTCAAAATCAAGAAGATGGGGCGCACGGCGGCGCACCGCAAGGCGACCCTTGCGGCGATGTCGTCGGCCCTCATCGAGCACAAGCGCATCAAGACGACGGCGTCCAAGGCGAAGGCGCTCCGCATCTTTGTCGAGCCGATCATCAATCGCGCGAAGGAGGACACGACGCACAACCGGCGTCAGGCCTTCCGCTACCTCCGCAACAAGCACGCAGTGAAGGAGCTCTTCGGCGACATCGCACAGAAGATCGGCGACCGCCCCGGCGGCTACACCCGGATCATCAAGCTCGGCTCCCGTGCGGGTGATGCTACCGAGATGGCGATCATCGAGCTCGTCGACTACAACGACGTGCGGCCCGATGGCGCATCGAGCGGTAAGAAGAAGCGCACCCGTCGCAGTGGCGGACGCCGCCGTCGCTCGGGTGGTAGCCAGCAGGAAGCGGCTCCGAAGCAGGAGGCGCAGGCCACAGAGGCTCCTGAAGTGCAGCCCGATGACCTCACGAAGGTCTACGGCATCGGCAAGGTGTTCTCCGGCGCGCTCGCCGCGAACGGTATCACGACGTTCCAGCAGCTCGCCGACGCCGACCTCGAGACGCTGCGCGGCGTCATCGCCTCTGACAGCAACACGAACGACGAGGCCGCCAACGAGGAAACGTGGGCCGAGCAGGCCGCGCTCCTCGCGAAGGGCGACACCGAAGGCCACGCGACCTACATCGAAGAGATGAAGATCGCCGCCGCTGCCACGAAGGCTGACGCCGACGAGGCCAGCGACGAAAAGACCGACGACGCAGCGTAAGCTCGCCGTCTACGGACGACTGCAAGCGCCCCGCTAGCTCCATGCTGGCGGGGCGCTTCGCGTTGATGCGCGGGCGGCAATGCACATCGTAGGTTCCGGAGCCGAC
>JBCCRG010000332.1:0-4754 GCA_039208155.1 Bacteroidota bacterium
AACCTGATCCAGAAGTCGGTGCAGGAGGGCCCCGCCGTGAAGCAGCGCCTCTTCGACTGGGCTGTGGCGACGGGCCAGAAGGTGGCGCAGAAGCGGATGATCGGCAAGGAGCCGGGGCCGGTGCTGGCCGCGCAGCACGCGCTCGCGCACAAGCTCGTGTTCTCGAACCTCCACGAGAAGCTCGGCGGGCGGCTGCGCTACGCCGTCTCGGGTGGCGCGGCGCTCCCGAAGAAGATCGGCGAGTTTTTCCAGGCCGCCGACATCCCGCTCGTGGAGGGCTACGGCCTCACCGAGACCGCGCCTGTGCTCACCGTCTCCCCGCTCGAACGCCCCGCCTACGGCACCGTCGGGCACGTGCTGCCGGGCGTGACGGTCGGCATCCGCAGCGTAGCCTCGGGACAGCTCATCGCGCAGGTCGCGGGCGAGGACTACCCGACGACGCTCAACAGCGGCGAGGGCGAGATCATCGCGCGCGGGCCCAACCTGATGCGCGGCTACTGGCAGAACGACGCCGCCACCGCCGACGTGATCGACGACGAGGGCTGGTTCCACACGGGCGACGTCGGGCGTTTCGAGAACGGCCACCTTCGCATCACGGACCGTCTGAAGCACATGATCGTGTCGAAGGGCGGCAAGAATATTTACCCGGGCCCCATCGAGGAGCAGTTCAAGACGGAGCCGCTGATCGAGCAGTTGATGGTGGTGGGCGAGGGGCGTGAGTTCCTGACAGCGCTGGTCGTGCCGAGCCACGAGGCCCTGCGCGCGTTCGCGGACGCCGAGGGTATCGTGGCTGAGCGCCCGTCGGCTCTGCTGGAAGACGAGCGGGTGCGGAAGCACTTCAGCGCGCTGTTCCGCGCCTACTCGAAGGAGGCGGCCTCGCACGAGAAGATCCGCGACTTCCGGCTCCTCGCGGAGGCTTTCAGCGTGGAGAACGGGCTCATGACGCCGACGCTGAAGCTCCGCCGCCGCGCCATCGAGGCCGCCCACGCCGACGCCATCGACGGGATGTACGCAGCCGTGGTGTAGCGCTGCCGTGACGCTCGGATTCCTGTATCCCGCGTTGGTTTTGTCGGGACCCCCGGCGATCTTGAAAAGGTTCTCAGAGACCATCCCCTGATCGGTCACAGCGCCAGGCTGATGCGCAGCGCCCTTCTCACCTCTGCCTCCTCCCCTCATGCACATCGTCATCCTGACCAATGAGTTTCCGCCTCACATCTACGGCGGGGCGGGCGTCCACGTCGAGTACCTCGTCCGCGAACTCGTGGCGGCGGACGACGGCGCGCACCAGGTGACCGTGTTCAGCTTCGGCGACCAGGATGTGGACGAGGGCACCCTGCGCGTCGTCGGTGTCGATCCGAAGTTCGACCTGCCGCATCAGGACGAGCGCCACGCCAAGTTCCTCGACACGGCCGCGCGCGACCTCGTGATGGCGGGCTCAGTGCCGCTCGACGCCGACATCGTGCATGGGCACACGTGGTACAGCCACCTCGCGGGCATGCTCGCGCAGCAGCTCACCGGCGCGAAGCTCGTCCTGACGACGCACAGCCTGGAGCCGCATCGCCCGTGGAAGGTCGAGCAGCTTGGCGCGGCGTACCACGCGTCGTCGTGGGTGGAGCGGACGGCCTACCAGAACGCCGACGGCGTCGTGGCCGTGTCGGAGTCGATGAAGGCGGACGTGCAGGACCTCTACGGCGTGCCCGACGAACGCCTCGCAGTGATCCCCAACGGCATCGACCCCGACGAGTACCGCCCCGTCGAGAAGCCCGAGGTGCTGCGCCGCGTCGGCGTCGACCCCGACATCCCGTACGTGCTCTTCGTGGGGCGCATCACGCGGCAGAAGGGCATCGTGCACCTCGTCCGCGCGCTGAAGGACCTCGATCCGGGCGTGCAGGTCGTGCTCGCGGCGGGTGCGCCTGACACGAAAGCCATCGCCAAGGAAATGAGCGACGCTGTGGATGCGGCCCGCGAGGCGCGCACCGAGAGCGGCAGCGCGCCCATCGTGTGGATCGAGGAGATGCTGCCGCGCCCGGACGTGATCGCGCTCTACAGCCACGCGACCGTCTTCTGCTGCCCGTCCGTCTACGAGCCATTCGGCATCATTAATCTGGAGGCGATGGCGTG
The DNA here is from genome assembly GCA_039208155.1 of Bacteroidota bacterium. GTDB lineage: Bacteria > Bacteroidota > Rhodothermia > Rhodothermales > Rubricoccaceae > JBCBEX01. The sequence continues at coordinate 2,122 of JBCCRG010000332.1, forward strand.
CGAGACGGCCGTCGTCGCCTCAGCGGTCGGCGGCATTCCGAGCATCGTCGTGACGCCGGAGGACGCGGCGGCAACCGGTGAGGCGGAGACAGGGCTCCTCGTGCAACTCGATGGCGACGCCGACTCGGACTTCGAGCCGCGCGATCCGGACGCGTTCGCCCGCGACCTCGCGGCAGCGCTCAACACGCTCCTCGCCGACCCCGACCGCGTCGCCGCGATGGGCCGCGCCGGTCGGCAGCGCGTCCTCGACCGCTTCTCGTGGACGGCGATCGCGGCGGAGACGTTGCGGTTCTACGCGTCGCTGGTGGAAGGCTGAGGTCGAAGGTGCCCCGCTTCACCGCTGAGGGACCCCTGAGCACCAGGACACGCACGCCCCTCTCCACTTCATACCTCCAACTTCCACTGTCGCCGTGACGTGCGCGTGAGGTTGGCGTGGCGTGGATTTGATCAAGGATGAGACCCGTGTGAGGCAACCGGGCCGGGTGCCTGGGCACCTTGAGAGCAGATCGCAGCCCGACCGGGACCGACCCATCCGGGCTCCTCGCTCTCAACTCCTCCTCTCATGGTCTTCTCCCAAACCCGCGCGCTTCTCGCCGCGCTCTTCGTCCTCCCGCTCCTGCTGACCGCCTGCGACGCCAGCAGCCTCACCGGCTCCGAGACGCCCGCCACGGCTGCGCCTGCCTCCCTCGAGTCCGCCATCGCCGCCGAGATCGACGCTGTGTCGGCGGAGTCGATGCGCTCCGCCGAGGCCGCAGCCGCCGAGGCCGCGCTCGGCGTCCAGATGATCTCTGGGCCGACGACCATCACCGAGGAGGGCTTCTACACGCTCGCCGAAGGCTTCGCCACCGAAGGCGACGGCATCGTGATCCAGGCGAACAACGTCTTCCTCGACCTCGGCGGCCACACGATCACGGGCCCCGGCAACAAGGCCGGGCGCGGCATCGTGCTCGACGGCGTCTCGCGAGTGCTCGTCAGCAACGGCACCGTCGCCACGTTCGGCATCGGCGTGCAGTGGCTCGGCAGTTCCCGCACGGCCGTCGTGGGCGTGACGGTGGAGGGCGGCGACGAGTTCGCTGACCCGCCGAACGGCATCGCGCCGCAGATCGGCTTCCTGCTCGTTAACAGCGCCCGCAACCGCGTGCTCGGCAACGTGGCGACGGACACCAACCTCGGCATCTTCGTGCGTGGCGGCGGCAGCTTCCGCAACCGGATCCTCGGCAACCGCGCTGAGGCCGGCGAGAACGGGCTGCTCGGCGTCTGCTACAACCCCGCGCCCAACACCGAGGACCTCGCCGGGCCAGAGCGAGACCTCGTCGCGGGCAACGCGCTCATCGGCTTCGGCGTCGGCATCCAGGTCAGCGAGGGCTCGGCCAACAACCGGTTCGTCGAGAACCTGATCGGCTACCTCGAGTCGCCCTACGAGGACGCCAACGGCACAAACGTCTTCGACGAGACGAACGAGACGTTCCAGATTGGTGAGGAGGTGCAGGCTACCGTAGACGCATAGCCCAGTCTGCTCTTCTTCCCTACCAGGCGCGCCTGCACAAACGATGTGCGGGCGCGCCTGCGTTGTAGGGTCAGGTGTGCATAAGTGCTGCGGTGTTTCGGTGTCGCAGTGGAGCGGTGAGGCCGTGCCGCCGTGTGGCCGTGTCGCCCTGCTGGTCGCTTCTCAGGTGGACGCGACCTCGAAGACCTGGGGTCGTTCCTTCGGACTTCTGTCTTCCTGCCTATCAGCCTGAACGGCTGCCCATGCTACCTTGCGACTTCGGCGTCCTCACTCTCGCTTTCCCGCCTCCATGCTGGCGCTCACGCCCGCCTCGGTCCCGCTGCTCTGCCAGACGATCCTGGCCGGGCTGACGGCGGCCTACCTCCTCGCGCTGCGCAGCCGCGTGCCCTCGACGCGCTGGCTGGCCTGCGCGATGGTGGCGCACGCGCTCTACGCGGGGGCGTTTCTGCTCAGTTCGGCACTCCCCGTTCATTCCACGGCGGGGCTGTATGCCGTGCTCAACCTCTACCTCGCTGTCGCCGTCACGATTGCGGCGTTGGTGCAGTTTGCTTACACCTTCCTCGCCGACCCTTTCCCCCGCGAGCGGCGCTGGGCGCTCTTCGTGTCCGGGGGGGTGCTGATGGTGCTGGCGGGACAGAGCCTCTGGATCGTCGCCAGGCCCTCCGTCGATGTGGTGAACCGGCTGTTCGTGGTCTATGGCCTGGTGCTGCTTGTGGGGGTCGTGTGGGCCGGTGCTGTGCACGGGCGGCAGTATCGCCGTTTTCAGCGCGCGGCGGGACGCACGTTCTGGCCGCCGACGCACGAAGCGCAGGGCCACTTGGCCTTCGGTTTCCTCACCGACATCTTCGGTCTGATCAGCCTGGCCAACTTTCTCGTCTCGGTCGACGTGATCGGGCTGCGCACGTTTCAGTATGTCGCGCTGTTGGGCGGGCTCGCGGTGTCGCTCGGCTACGTGGTCGTGTTCGTCAATCATGCCCGCGAACCCACGATGGTGCAGGGCAAGCTCGTCGGGCTGGCGCTGGCGACGGTGCTCGCCTTCCTCGGCCTGGCGGGCGTGCGGCTCTTCAACCCGACCGACCTCGCGCGCGACGCAGGCAACGCCCTACCCGCAACCCAGACGCTCCGC
>JBCCRG010000333.1:0-4754 GCA_039208155.1 Bacteroidota bacterium
AGCTGTCTGGGCAGGCGGGCGTGCCGAGCATGCAGATCGTCTTCGCGCGGTGCGCCGTGATGCTGGTGCTCACCTACGCGATGCTCTGGCAGGCGAGCGTGACCTCGCGCGGCGTGGACCGGCGCAGCCTCTTCCTGCGCGGCTTCACGGGCTTCACGGCGCTGAGCATCTTCTACTTCGCGCTCACCGAGATCCCCCTCGGCGACGCCGCTACGATCTACAACACCGCTCCGATCCACACGGCGCTGCTCGCGGGGCTGTTTCTCCACGAGCGCGTGCGTGGCGTGGTCATGGTCGCCATCGCGCTGAGCCTCGCCGGCGTGACGCTCATCGCGAAACCGTCGTTCGTCTTCGCTGGCATCGAGGCAAGCTACCCGGCGTGGATCGTCTACGCGGCGCTCGGCGGGGCCTTCCTCTCAGGCGCAGCCTACACGTTCGTGCGCAAGCTCAAGGACACCGATCATCCGCTCGTGGTGATCCTGTGGTTCTCGTGGGTAGGCGCGCTGGGGTCGCTCCCGTTTGCCCTCACGGAGACGCTCGGCGTGGCCGGGCGCGGGGCGTTCGCGCCGTGGGTGCTGCCGAGCGGCTGGACGTGGCTGTGGCTCCTGATGGTGGGCGTGATGACGCACATCGCGCAGGTCTGCCTCACGCGTGGGCTCCACCTCGAACCTGCCGGCCGCGCCTCGGCGGTAGGCTACCTCCAGGTCGTCTTCGCGTTCGTCTGGGGCCTTCTTTTCTTTGGCACCGTCCCAGATCTCCTCACCTTGCTTGGGGCCGGAATCGTCGTGGGCGGCGTCCTGCTCGTGGTGCGCTCGCGGCGATGACCGCTAGCTCTGCGTCATGAGCAGCACTGCGACGAGAATACCGAAGCACCCGAGCGCGATGAGGACGAAGCCGTAGTACCGGAACAGCGCCGTCCAGTAGCGCTCGTCGCCGAACAGGTCCTCGTCGTCCGGCACGTCGGGCTGCCGGACTTCCCAGACCCCTCCGGCGACCATGGCGAGTGACACGAGCAAGAGCAGCAGGCCGGTCAGCATAGTCGTCTACCTCGATGGCGAACCGAGCGGCACTTCTGTTGCTGTCGATGTGCCCCATGCGCTCACAATACGACCGCACAGCGATGTGTGAGCCGAGCCCTTCGCTCCTGGACCGGAGACACCTTGCCCGCAGCCATCGCGTTCAGGACTTCCTGAATGCGAGGCGCGTCCACGTTACGCCGGTCTTGCCTGGCAGCAGACTCGGCTGGTCGGCCTCCTGCACGATAGGTCGGAGCCCGCAACCGCGCGCCACGTCGCACATCCGCGCGCCGCTCGTCGGGAAGACATACTGCCCGGCCCCCGCCGGGCCGTGTCGCAGCGAGAGCGCAACCACGCCGCCGGGGCGCAGCAACGTCGCCAGCCGCCTCAGCGCAGCAGCTTGCTCCGCCGGGTCGAGGTGATGCCACACGCCCGAGCCGAGAACGAAGTCGAACGACGCCGCCTGACCGAGTGTGTCCAGGTGCGGGAGCGCATCGTCCACCCAGGTAACGCCGGGCTCTGCGTAGCGCTGCTGCCCAGCCTCGCGGTAGGCGGCCAGCGGCTCCACCGCAACGACGCTGTATCCGCGCCCTGCCAGCACCGCCGCATCGCGCCCGACACCCGCGCCGACATCAAGCACCCGCGACGGCGGCGGCGGCAACACGCCGAGAAACACCCGGTGGAGCGTGTCGAACGGCACCGCCTCCGTTGCCACGATGAAGCGGTCGAGGACCGCGGCGTAGCCTTCGGTGCCGGGTATATCTGCCTTCGCCGCCATCGATTCCGGTCGGGGTACTTGCAAGTCAGGATGCGGTGCGGCGACGCGACAGCCACACCCACCCAGTCAGCAGGATCGCCGAGCCGGAGAAGATGGTCATCAGCGTGCCGGGGAAGAACTTGACGAAGCCGCCGAGGTCGAGGAAGACAAAGTAGCCGATGTCGAGCAGGCCGCCGACCATGGCGGTGACCCAGATCGCGGTCATGTTGCCGCGCCAGATCCAGATCGCCCCGATGAGGGTGACCACGCCGCCCCAGAGGAGATTCCAGGCGTGCTGGTTGAGCACCGCGCCCACCGCCGCGTGGTAGTCCATCACGAGCACGTCGGGGGCGACGCCGTCGGCGATGCTCTGGAAGCCATTGGTCGCGTCGCCGGAGATGACGAGGACGCCCGCGAGGGCGTGGACGAGGCCCCAGACCACCCACAGGATCGCTGCGATCCGGAGCGCGGTGACCTGGGCGTTGGACAACGGGGTAGCGGTGGTAGTAGCCATGGACGTACGCGTGCGGATGGGTGAGACGGATGCCTCGACTAATATGCAACCAATCTAGTCACATTACAATATGTCCGACCTATGCCTTCCCTCTGCGTCCGTTGGTTGCTCACGCGGCCCCGAACAGGCGCGTCCGGATCTCGCGGTCCATCTCTGCCACCGTGACCGCTTCGAGGCGGCGGAGCAGCGCGAGCTCGGCATCGGCGTAGAGCTCGTTGATGTACCCGCCCATCACCGTCGCGACGCGGCCTGCGCAGTCGCTCGGGTGGCGCGTCAAAATCGGCTGGTCGTCCGCGACGGCCTCGTACGCCTCCCGGAGCGTGATCTCTTCAGCGGGCCGGGCGAGCGCCGTGCCGCCGCCCTTGCCTCGCCACGTCTCAACGAGCCCGTGCCGCTGGAGCTTTGCCAGCACCCGCCGCAGCACGACCGGACTCGTGCCATAGGTCCGCGCCATCTGCTCCGACGTGAGGCGCTCCCCCGGACGCGACGCCAGGAAGCCGAGGATGTGGAGCCCGATGGCAAGTTGGCTGTTCATCGATTTGCCTGCGTGGAGCGCATCACCGTCCGGTCACAGAGCACTGCAGCGGCGTACAACTGCAGCGGCGTATGGCGGCACCAGGCCACGAACAACAGGGCGATGTTCATGAGTCCGGGTAGACGAGCCAAGGCCTGAAACGGTAGACCGAGCCGGCGATACGCCCATGATACGGACCGTCCTAGCTCCTGCCCGCCGCAGTTCCGACACCGCTTCAGGTATTACGGAGCAAGGCGGCTGAGCTCCCACCCGTGGCCGCTCGCCTCATACCGAAACCTATCGTGCAAGCGATCTGCGTGCCCCTGCCAGAACTCTATCGTGAGCGGACGCACCACGTAGCCGCCCCATGCCGGACGAGGCGGCGTGCCCCCTGCTGCGGCGAGTGCTTCTGCAGCCTTGGTCAAAGCGTCACGATCAGGGACGGGCTGGCTCGGAGGGGAGACGTGGAGCGTCCGCTTCATAGCCGGGGACCGCGCCTCGAAATAGCGCGCCGACTGGCCGCCGGGAAGCCGCTCAGCCGTCCCGGTCACCCGGACTTGGCGCCCGGCGGTCGGCCAGTAGAACACGAGCGCGACCCTGGGTTCGGCATCGATGTCGCGTCCCTTCGGCCCGGTGTAGTGGCTCGTGAAGATGAACCCCCGCGCGTCCACGTCTTTGAGGGATACCGTTCGTGCCTGGGCTGCCCCGTCGGGGTCGACGGTCGCCAGCGTCATCGCTGCGGGGTCGGTTTCGCCGCCCAAGGTAGCCTCGTAAAACCACCGCGCGAACTGACGAAGCGGATCAGCATCAAGGTCGGCGCGGCGGAGCACCTCGCTTCCGAACGACGGGCCCGACACAGGTGCCGCCAGGAAGGAGCGTTGGGGGTGCGCGTCGTTGGGCGACATGGCCATCTCTAGGCATACACGGAGTGCTGCTCACCCATCGCGTTCTCCCGTTTCGCTGGCGTCGCCTACGATGAACGGGGACCCCAAGCCAGCGTTCTTGCTCGTCAGGTCCGCGACGGTGTGCTCCGTGGCGGGCTTCGCGTCGTCGGGGAGGGGTACGCACATGATACGGACCGCCTGATTCTCCACTCGCCCGCTTCTACGTCCAGCGCACTGCCCGCTCGGCCACACCGCCTGGCAGCGCGTCGCCAGGACCCGCGCGTCGACGCCACGCGAGCCGAATCCACCGCACGCGAGTCAGCCCGCGAAGATATCGAGAGAGCCATGCGCCTCCAGCGACACGAGCATTTGCCCCACGCCGGGCGCGGGCTGACCGGGGGATGGGCGTGCGGATGGAGCCGGGCAGGGAGCGCGCCGCATGGCGGGCCGGGGCGCCCCTGTTCGCACGCCCCGCACCAGCGTTGCGGCCTACGTCCCTACCCGATCACGTCCGCGCACGTAGGCTCCTGGTGACGGGCACCCACCACGGCATTGCTCGCTATCGGACGCGGTACGTGAGCGCCCGGGCCTCCCGCTGCGACAGTGCAGCGCTGTGGTCACGGAGTGCCGCGTTCGTCACGCGACGCACCGTCGGCGAGGGCTCGTTCTGCGCCAGTTCGGCGAGGCGCTCCATGCCGGCGGAGTCGCCGAGGGCGTGCAGGGCGGCCACGGCGGCCATGCGGAGCGCGTCGTTGCGGTCGGTTTCGTAGAGCGCGAGCAGCGGCTCAATGGTGTCTGCGAGGTCGGCGTCCGGCTGCTGCCGCGCGAGGAGTTGGATGTGGCCGAGCGCGTCGGCACGGACGCGTTCGCTGTCGGAGTCGAGGAGGGCAGCGTACTGGGCACCCACGTTCGCCTGCCACGTCGGCGAGGTGAGGGGCGGGTGCGCCTGGGCGGCAGCCGTGGTGGTGAGAGGACCGGCGCTGAGGGCGAGAGCCGTAGCAGCGATGAGGAGGTGACGCATAACACTAGACGTTGCGTCGGCTCGGGGGGGTCGCGGTGACGCCGCGAG
>JBCCRG010000334.1:0-4736 GCA_039208155.1 Bacteroidota bacterium
AGGTCGGTGGTTGTGGGAACGAGTAGAAGCATGAGAGCAAGAGGTCAGAGGAGAAGCACGACGGGGAGCGTGGAGAGGCACACGAGGCCGAGGTGGCCCACGCGCGTGACGAAGCAGCAGTCTGGTCATAGCGCGAGCACCCGACGCACGCCTTCGTCCGCGAGCAGCACCCCTCGTGCTGCCCAAATCCGTGTCGCCGCCCGATCCGCGCCTAGTCTGCGCGCGCTAGCCCGGTCGTCGGGTTCGACCTGCGTCCTACCCGGGGAGCCACCCAGGACGCCCGCCTCACTTTCGAGGTGGGCGTCGCTCGTTTTCCTCCATTCGCCGGGGCTCCCTGAGATCGTCTCCCGACACAGGGAACCGTCGAACTGCCCTCATCCTCACTGTGTCGCCCACGTGACGAGTTCGGGGAACGCGAGCAGCAGGCCGAGGCCGATCAGCTGGATCACGATGAACGGCAGCGCCCCTCGGTAGATCGCAGTCGTCGGGACTTCCTCCGGGGCTACGCCGCGCAGGTAGAAGAGCGCGAAGCCGAAGGGCGGCGTGAGGAAGCTCGTCTGGAGGTTCATCCCCAGCATCACCCCGAACCAGACGAGGTCGATGCCGAGCAGCGCCGCCGCCGGGGCGAGCAGCGGGACGACGATGAAGGCGATCTCGAAGAAGTCGATGAAGAAGCCCAGCACGAACACGACCACGTTGGCGACGATCAGCAAGCCGATTACGCCACCGGGCAGATTCGTGAGGAGCCCCTCGATCCAGACATCGCCGTCGAGGCCGCGGAAGACGAGTGTGAAGGCCATCGAGCCGAGCAGCAGGAAGACGACCATCGTGGTGAGGTGGCCCGTCTCGCGGAGCGCCTCCCAGAGGGCCCGCCGCGAGAGGCGCCGGTTGATGGCCGCCAGCACCAGCGCGCCGACCGCCCCGAGCGCGCCCGCCTCGGTCGGCGTGGCGATGCCTGCGAAGATGCTCCCGAGCACCACCAGAATGAGCACGAGCGGCGGGACGAGCACCCGCACGACCTGGCTGGCGAGCGCCGCCCCCGACGCCGCGCGCTCCGACTTCGGCAAGGCCGGGGCCCATGCGGGCCGCAGGGCTGCCACCAGGCCAACGTACCCGGCGTAGAGCGTCACGAGGAGCAACCCCGGTACGAGCGCGCCGAGGAACAGGTCGCCCACCGATACGCCGAGCTGATCGGCGAGTACGATCAGCACCACGCTCGGCGGGATGAGTTGTCCCAGCGTGCCGCTCGCCGTGATGACGCCCGAGGCAAAACTCTGGTCGTAGCCGTGGCGCAGCATCACCGGCAGCGAGATCATCCCCATCGCCACCACGCTGGCGCCGACCACGCCCGTCGCCGCCGCCAGCAGCGCGCCCACGAATACGACCGCGAAGGCGAGCCCGCCCCGCAGCGGCCCGAAGAGCGCGCCGATGGTCGTGAGCAGGTCCTCGGCGAGGCGGCTCTTTTCGAGGAGCGTCCCCATGAGGATGAAGAACGGGACCGCCAGCAGGATGGTGTTGGTCGTCACCCCGAACGTCCGGTCGCCGAGCGCGAGCAGGTAGGGCCAGTCGAAGAACCCCGCCTCGACGCCTACGAACGCGAAGACGAGGGCCGTCCCGCCGAGCGAGAACGCCACCGGGTAGCCGCTGAAGATCAGCAGCAGCGCCACGGCGGCCATGAGCGGGGCGAGGGTGTCCATGCCGGTCAGGATTCCTCTGTGGCCGGCAGGCGGTGCGCCGCTTTGATCGCCTCGCTCACGCCTTGCAGCGTGAGCAGCACGAAGCCGAGCGGGATCAGCACCTTGATGGGCCAGCGCGGCAAGCCGCCCGGGTCGAGCGCGCCCTCGCGGGTCGCCCAGGCGTTTTCCACCATCGGCCAGGTGGCCCAGAGCATCAGCCCGCAAAAGGGGAGCAGGAACACGAGCGCGCCCAGCAGGTCGATCCAGGCGCGAACGCGAGGGCTGAGGCGGCTTAGCAGCACATCCACGCGCACGTGGCGGTCTTGCTGGAGCGTCCACGCCGCGCCCAGGAGGAAGACGAGGCCGAACGCCATCCACTGCGCGTCGAAGAGGGCGTTGGACGACAGGCTAAGCCCGAGCGGGCGTCCGGCGTAGCGCAGTACGGCGTTGAGCGCGCCCAGCAGCGTCATGACGGCCAGCAGCGCGAACGCACCGCGGCCGAGCGCCGCAGTCAGGCGGTCGATGCCGTGGGCAAGGCGGAGCAGGGGCGAGGGAGAAGCCATGAGCGAGCGTGCTGGCCGAAGCTATGCACGCCGCTCGTTCCGATGCCACCGTGTAGAGTTATCCGGCGCGGCGCGAGGGGGCTGGCATCCGTACGCGTCGCTGGCCCCCGGACGGTCCGCGATGGGGCGGACGGGGGGCCGCTGGCGGGCGCGGGTCCGAGCCGCTCGTGCCGCGACCGCCGCGGTTCTGGTTGGTCGGCGGATGCGCGAGGAGCACCAGCGGAATCCCGAATGGGCCGAGGACGGCCCCCATCACGGCCCAGGGCCCCGGGTCGAGGCCGCGATGGCGGGCGAGGTTGTGGCAGAAGCAGGCGCAGGTGGCGAGGACGAGCGCCACGCGGAACAGGAAAAGAAGGACAGGCAGCATGCGGACGGCCGACGCTGAACAGCCGGTAGAGATGAGAAGGCGGACAGGAGCCGCAGAGAAGTGCAAAGGGCGCGCCGAGGAGATAGGGTGAAGCAGCGCGCTGTTTTCGGACGCCACCCGCTACGAAAGGTTGCACCGGGGTGCAGGTTTACCCGGCCAAAACGTTCACCTAGGCCAAACGCCTCAACGCGTCGGGTCTGGCCCACGACGAACTAGGTGAGGGAGCGGGTACCAGTACAGCCTCAAACCAAGGGCGGCGTTACGGTTTGTACCGCTTCATCGCGGCGACGGCGAGCGCGTCCGCGCGGTTGTTCAGCGCGTCGTCGGCGTGTCCCTTCACCTTCGCAAACTCGACGGTGTGGCGCTCCATCTCGGCGAGCAGCGCCTGCCAGAGGTCCTGGTTCTTGACGGGCTTCTTGCCCGCCGTCTTCCACCCCCGCCGCTGCCAGCCGTCGATCCACCGCTGCGCGAACGCGTTGACGATGTAGGCGCTGTCCGTGTGGACGTGGGCGTGCACCGGCTCGGTCAGCGCGCGGAGCGCCTCCACGACCGCCTGGAGCTCCATGCGGTTGTTCGTCGTCAGCGGCTCGCCGCCGTCGAGGGTGCGCTCGTGGGCCCCGTAGAGCAGGATGGCCGCCCAGCCCCCCGGGCCGGGATTGCCGCTGCACGAGCCGTCGGTGTAGATCGTGACGGTTTTCAGGGGAGGCGGTGCGGGCACGAGACGGAGTGCTGCCGAAGAATGAGCGAGCGACAAACCTACGCGGTCTCGTCCCCGTTGAGGAGCGTCTAAGCCATCCTGTCCGAGGACAACGGACGAAAAACAACAGACCTCCGCCCACAACGGACTCGCCCCCCATGAAATTCGTCGACTACGTCACCATCTCCGTTCGCAGCGGCAACGGCGGGGCAGGGTCCGCGCACCTCCGCCGGGCGAAGTACGAGCCGCGTGGCGGCCCCGACGGCGGTGACGGCGGGGCCGGCGGCTCGGTCCTCCTCGAAGCGGACGCCAACCTCTACACGCTCCTCGACCTGCGCTACAACCGGCACCACTTTGCCGACCACGGCCAGCCGGGGCAGGGATCCGGAAAGACCGGCAAGAGCGGACAGGACATCGTGCTGCGGGTGCCCCTCGGGACGGTCGCGCGGGATACCGAGACGGGCGCAGTGCTCGGCGAGCTGACCGACGGTGGCGATCGTCTCGTCTTGGCGCAAGGCGGCATGGGCGGGCTCGGCAACACCCACTTCAAGAGCAGCACCAACCAGACGCCGCGCTACGCCCAGCCAGGCACGAAGGGCGTCGAGCGCGACGTCACGCTCGAACTCAAGCTGCTCGCGGACGTGGGCCTCGTGGGCTTCCCGAATGCGGGCAAGAGCACGCTCGTGAGCGCCCTGTCTGCGGCCAAGCCGAAGGTCGCTGACTACCCCTTCACGACGCTGGAGCCGAGCCTCGGCATGGTCTACCTCGGCGACTACCGCTCGTTCGTCATCGCTGACATTCCGGGCCTCATCGAGGGCGCGAGCGAGGGCAAGGGCCTCGGCATCCGCTTCCTGAAGCACATCGAGCGCAATGCGGTGCTATTCTTCGTCATCCCTGTGAATGAGGAGCAACCAGGCGAGACGTATGCGACGTTGCTCGGCGAACTGGAGGCGTTCAACCCGCACCTCCTCGCCAAGCCGCGTCTCGTCGGGCTCTCGAAGACGGACCTGCTGCCGCCAGACATGTACGACGCGTTCGTGGCCGACGCCCGCACCCAACTTCCCGACGATGTGCCCGTGATCGCGTTCTCGGCCGTCGCGCGCAAGAACCTCGATCCGCTCAAGCAGGTGCTCATGAGCGCCGTGGAGCAGAGCCGGGAAGCGGAAGGGATAGGGGATAGGGGATAGGGGATAGGGGATAGGGGATAGGGGATAGGGGATAGGGGATAGGGTCAGAAATGCGGCGCGAAAAAGGTTCCGATGCAGCGAGTTCGTTTGACAGCGCTGCCGGAAAGGGCTTGCTTCTTCGCCGACAGCCGACAGCCGACAGCCGACAGCCGACAGCCGACAGCCGACAGCCGACAGCCGACAGCCGACAGCCGACAGCCGACAGCCGACAGCCGACAGCCGACAGCCGACAGCCGACAGGGTTAC
>JBCCRG010000335.1:0-4731 GCA_039208155.1 Bacteroidota bacterium
CACGCCCATCGATCTGGACCGGGCACGCGTACAGCACGCCGCCTACGAGCGCCTTCTCACGGAGCTCGGCTGCACCGTGCAGCAACTGGCGACCGGTCCCGATCTCCCCGACTCCGTATTCATCGAGGACGCGGCTGTGGTGCTCGACGAGATCGCGGTGATCACCCGGCCTGGAGCCGCATCCCGGCGGCCAGAGACGACGGCGGTAGCCGAAGCGCTTGCAGCCTACCGCCCCCTCCGCGCTACCATCGAGCCCCCAGGCACGCTCGACGGCGGCGATGTGCTTCGCCTGGGCCGCCGCTTGTTCGTCGGTGCGTCTGGCCGGACGAACGAGGCCGGGTTCGCGCAACTCCGAGCCATCGTGGCCCCGCATCGGTACACCGTCGAGGCCGTGCCAGTGCAGGGCTGCCTCCACCTGAAGACTGCGGTCACGGCGGTCGGAGACGGCACCGTCCTGCTGAATCCAGCCTGGGTCGAGGCGGCTAGGTTCGCCAGATACGACGTGATCGAGATCGACCCGGCCGAGCCTTTCGCGGCGAACGCGCTCCTGGTCGGTACCACCGTCATCTACCCCGCCCACGTTCCTCGAACGCGTGAGCGGCTGCAAGCCCACGGCCTCGACGTCCGGCTCGTCCCCGCCGATGAGCTTGCCAAGGCTGAGGGCGGCCTGACCTGCTCTAGCGTGCTGTTCACCGCGTAGCCGAGGCCCCACCGACGACCCGTGTGGGAGAGCCGAGCTGCGTGTGGTCACTCGAAGAGGAGTAGGCGCCAGAGAGTAGACGATCCAACCGGCTCACGTCACTGGCGTCGCGATGGCGCCGTGCCCAAAGCGCAGCAGCTTCTCGCACATGCGAACGTGCGCGACGATGTAGGCGGCAGCCTCGCCGCGCACCCAAGTCTCTTTGGGGATGGGCTGCACGACCGAGAGCGAGGGCAGCCGGAGGTAGTGCTCAAACTCATGCCCCCTGAGGTGCGCGAACGTGCTGGGCAGGGTCGTGAGGGTGGTCTCAGCCGAGAGGGTGAGGTCGGCTTGAGCGAGGTCGTAGAGCGCGGCGCGGAAGAACTCGGGCTCCGCGACCATCCGCCGCCGGATCGCGTCGATCTCGGACGGGGTGGGCCGGTAGAAGCCCGCCGAGACGTGCCCGCCGTCGGCGTTGAGCTGGATATACACGACGGCACCACGTCCAACGAGGTGACCGGAGGGCGTGAGGACGCCCGCGACGAACTCGGTGTAGGGCCGGGTGTCTTCGCCGCCGAGGAGGTCGCGGCTGTGCATGAAGACGGTGGCAGGGCCGCCCTGTACAGGAAAGAGGGTGCGTTGGAGCGCCTCGCTGGCCCGAGTGAGAATCGCGCCGAAGGGCCGCCGTACCTCGGCGAGGAAGGCTTCGCGGTGGGTGGCAAACCACGCCTGGGCGTTGTGCTCGGCGAGGCTCGCGAGCAGGGCAAACGCGCGCGGATGGACACGCGGTGGTCCGAGTGGCTCCTCGTTGGAGGCCGTCGGCACAGAGGGTCTGGGCGGACCCGCCGCGGCCGGGCCGCCCCCTCGGAGAGAGGGAGGCAGCGCGGCCGGTGCGGCGGTGGACGTGCCCCAGAGGGATTGCCAAAGCATCGAGAAGGACATGACAGGAGGGGTTACTGGACGTTGGTGGACGCTCCGCTGGTAGGGACTTCGCTGGTGGGTGGACTCACGCGCGTGGGCGAGAGCGTGGAGGGAGCCGAGGCCCCATCGCCCCCGACATCGCTGCCGAATTCGTCCTCGCTATAGTCCTCGCCGGGGAAGCCCTCGCTCGCCAGGCGACCCTCCTGAGCCTGCATCGCCCTCTCAGCGCGGTCGCTGGCGTCGGGGTCGTAGGCGAAGTCACGGAAGCGAAGGCGGTAGAAGAGCGTGTAGAGCACCGGCACGAGGCCTGGCGTGAGCGCCGACGAGGCCACGAGCCCGAAGAGCATCGCGACCGCCATCGGCGCAAACAGCGGATTGCCCGAGATCCAGAGCGGGATCAGCCCGCCCGCCGTCGTCGCGGCCGTGAGCAGGATCGGGCGCAGCCGCTGCTCGGCGGCGTGGATCACCGCCTGCTCGCCGCCCAGGCCGCGCCGCCGCAGCGAGCCGATCCGGTCGAGCAAGACCACGGCGTTGTTGATCAGGATGCCGAAGAGCGCGATCGTGCCCAAGAGCGGCATGAAGCCGAACGCGTAGCCCGAGACCAGCATGCCGAGCGTCACGCCGATGAAGGCGAACGGCAGCGTGAGCACCACGATCGCGGGCGGGCGCAGCGCGTTGAACTGCAGCACGAGCAAGAGCAACAGCACAAAGATGGCGATGCCCTGCTTGGCATTGATCGCCCCTTGCGAGTCCACGCTCTCCTCGATGTCGCCGCCGTAGGCATAGCTGTAGCCGACCGGCCACGCCACCGTCTCCATGTAGGCCTCAACCTCGCCCTGGAGCGAGAACGGCGTCACGAACGGCCCGGCGTCATGCGCGATGTCGGTCTCGACGGTGATGGTGCGCTGCCCGGCGTAGCGCTCGATGACGCCCGGCTCGTAGACGACCGTCGCCTCGGCGACCTGGCGGAAGGGCACGCGCTGGCCTGTCGCCTGGCTGTAGAGTTCGAGGCGGTCGAGCGCCTCGGCCCCGGCGAGCGCGTCGGTGGAGCGGAGCACGACCGGCACGAGGTCGTCGCCCTCCTGGAGCGCCGTCAGCGGGACGCCCCCGAGCGCGGTCTGAAGCGACGTTGTGATGTCGGCCGTCGAGAGGCCCGCGCGGCGCGCGGCGTCGTGGTCCACGGCGATGTCGAGCGTGGCCTGGCGGCGGCCCCAGTCGGTGCCCACGTTCGCCGTGCCGGGGACGGTGCGCAGGTGATCGCGCAGGTCACCAGCGAGGCGCTCCAAGACGGCCGGGTCGGCTCCCGAGATGCGCACCTCGACGGGGTAGTCAATGGCCGGGCCGTTGCGGACGCGCAGCGCGCGCGCCGTCACGTCAGGGTGGGTCCGCTGGAGAAACTGCTCCGTGCGGATGAAGACGTCGGGCTGGATCTCGTGGCTCGTCCCCGTGACGAGGAGGTAGGCATAGCTGGCGCGCGGGGCCTTCGGCGCGAACGAGAGCGTGTAGCGCGGCGACGACGAGCCGACGTAGGCCGCCCACTGGAGCACACCCGGCGTCTCGATCTCGCCCCTAGCCGTGACGCTTCCGGCGAGGCTGTCGGCGTAGAACTGCTCCAGGTCAGCCACCACGCGCTCGGTCTCAGCGATCGAGGTGCCGCGCGGGAGGTCGAGCTCGACCGTGAAGACCTCGTATTCCTTGGTGGGGAAGAACTGCTGCGGGACGAGCGCCCCGAAGAGCGCGAACGAGCCGACGAGGACGGCCACGAAGCCGCCGAGCGAGAGCCAGGGCCGCCGCACCATGCCCTTGAGGACGCCGCGGTAGGTGCGGTAGAGCTTGGAGTCGTAGCCCGCTTCACGCTGGGCTTCACTCTGGGCCTCCGGCGCGACCGGTTCGGCGGTGCGGCCCCCGAGGCGTGCCTTGAGCCGCGCCCACCGCGACACCTTCGGCGCGCTCGTCGAGGTCCCCGTTGCCAAGAAGGCCATGCAGAGCACCGGGATGAGCGTGAGCGCAAGCAGCCACGACACGGCCAGCGAGAAGAGTAGCACCTCAAAGAGCGCGCTCGTGTACTCGGCCGATGCGCTCTCGGCGAGGTAGGTTGGCAAGAGCGCTGCGAGCGTACACGCCGAGGCGACGAAGAGCGGCAGCGCCATCTCGCGCGCCGCGTCGAGCACGGCCTGGCGCTTTGGCTTGCCCCGCTGCGTGTCGGTGAGCACCTGCTCCGACACCACAATCGAGTTGTCGACGAGCAGCCCCAGCGCCACGATGAGCGCGGTCAGCGACATCTGGTTGATCGAGATGTCGAAGAACTGCATGCACAGGAACGCCGCGAACATCGTCAGCGGGATCGACGAGGCGACGACGAGGCCCGTCCGCGCGCCGAGCGCAAGCAGCAGCACCCCGATCACGATGGCGACGGCCTGCAGCAGGCTCCACACGAACTCGGACGTGAGGCCCTGGACGACCTCAGGCTGGTAGACGACCGTGTGGAACTCGAGCCCAGCGGGCAAGTCGGCCTTCGCCTCCTCGACGACGCGCATCACCTCGGGGCCGAACTCGGTCAGGTTGCCCGCGGCCGCCATCGAGACGCCGACGCTGACGGCGGGCTGGCCCGTGAAGCGGACGAGCTGGCGGGCCGGGTCCTCGTAGCCCGCGCGGACCGTCGCGAGGTCGCCGAGCGCGACGACCTCGCCTGTCGGTAGCCGCAGCGCCATCTGCCGCACGTCCTCGACGGAGCCGAACGCGCCCTGGGTCTGAAGGGCAAGCTGGTAGCCGTCCACCTGGAGGTCGCCGCCCGGCGCGACGAGGTTGCGCGCCTGGAGCTGCCCGATCAGGTAGCCCGTCGAGAGCCCGAGCGCAGCCAGGCGAGCAGGGTCGTACTCGACCACCACCTGGCGGGGGCGCACGCCGTCGAGTTGTACGCTGCGGGCGTCGTCGAGGGTGAGGATGCGGCGGCGCAGCTCCAGCGCGGCGCGTTCGAGCTCGACGGGCGTGTAGTCCTCGCCCGTGATCGCGATCACGGTGCCGAAGACGTCGCCGAAGTCGTCGTTGATGAGCGGGCCGATGGTGCCGGGCGGGAGCGCCGGGACGACGTCGGCGATGGCCTCGCGCATCTCGGTGAAGGCCCCCTCGAC
>JBCCRG010000336.1:0-4729 GCA_039208155.1 Bacteroidota bacterium
GGTGCGGACGAAGTCGCGACGCTTCATGACTCAGGAGATTGCTTCGCCTCAGAACCACCACCCTTGTCATGCTGAACTTGGTTCAGCATCTCAGACATCGCGTGGAGATCCTGAAACGAGTTCAGGATGACAAGAATGGACTGTTTAGACGCGCAGCTCCCCGTTCTTCATCGATTCGACGGCGTGGTCGACGGCCCGGGCGGTGAAGGCCATGTAGGTCAGCGACGGGTTCTGGCAGCCGGCTGAGGTCATGAACGCCCCGTCGGTGACGTAGAGGTTCGGGATCTCGTGTACGCGGTTGAACGCATCGACGCAGCCGGTCTGCGGATTGTCGCTCATGCGCGCCGTACCCATCTCGTGGATGCCCTCACCCAGGCGGTAGGGGTCCTCGAACGTGCCGATTTCGGTCGCCCCCGCCGCTTCGAGCATCGCGACGCCGTCGGCGACCATCGCCTCGCGCATCTTGAGCTCGTTCTCGCTCAGGTGCCCAACGATGCGCGGAATGCGGAGGCCCCACTGGTCCACCTCGTCCGTGAGCTCGACGCGGTTGTCGTCGTTGGCGAGCACCTCGCCGAACGGGTACATGACGAACTGCCACGGACCCGGCTTGCGCAGTTCGTCCTTCAGCGCCACGCCGACACCTGGCATCCCGCTGCCGCGTCCCCAGTTCAGCGTCCGCCCCGCCCCACCCTGGTAGCCGAAGCCGCGCACGAAGTCGCGGTTCGTGGAGCTGTCCCAAGGCAGGTTCTGGTAGCGCGGGATGTAGATGCCGTTGGGGCGGTTGCCGTAGTAGTAGCGGTCCTCGAAGCCCGGGATCGTGCCGTACGCGCCGCACTTGAAGTGGTGGTCCATGATCCCCTTGCCGAGCAACCCTGACTGGTTGCCAAGACCGTCGGGGAAGCGCGACGTGGCCGAGTTCATGAGGATGACTGCCGAGGCGACAGCGCTCGCGTTGAGGAAGACGAGGTTCGCAGAGAACTCCATCTCCTCCTTGGTCACCCGGTCGATGACGCGGACGCCGGTGACGCGGTCCAGCTCTTCGTCGTAGACCAAGCTGTGGACGATGGAGTTGGCGCGGACGGTGAGGTTGCCCGTCGCCTGCGCGGCCGGGAGCGTGGAGGAGAGCGACGAGAAGTAGGCCCCGACGGAGCAACCGCGGTCGCAGGGGCCGCAGTAGTGGCACGCAGCCCGCCCCATGTGCGGCTGCGTGAGGATCGCCGCTCGGCCGATGGTCATGGCGCGGCCGGGAAAGGTCCGCTCGATGGCCGCCTTCGTGTGCAGTTCCGCCCCCGTCATCGCCATGGGCGGGAGAAACTCGCTGTCGGGGAGTTGCCGGAAGCCCCGCGCCTCACCCGAGATGCCGACGAAGCGCTCGACGTAGCTGTACCACGGCTCGACGTCGGCGTAGGTGACCGGCCACGGCGTCCCGCGCCCCTCGCGCGCATTCGCCTCGAAGTCCATCGGCGCGAGGCGGTACGACTGCCGCCCCCACATCACGGAGCGTCCGCCGAGGTGGTAGCCGCGTACCCACAGGAACTCCTCTGGCGTCTCGTCCTCGGTCTCGTAGACGTTGTCGGCGTCGTCGACGTACCAGTGCGCCGTATGCTCGTTGAACGGCCCCGCCTTCGACTGCCGGAACTGGCGCTCCTGCACGCGCTGCCGGTCCTCCATGCCGCGGAAGGGCGCGTCCCACGGCGCGCGGTGCTCGGTGATGTAGTCGGTGCCGTGCTCAACGGGCCGGCCGCGCTCCAGCACGAGGGTCCGGAGCCCCTTCTCGCAGAGCTCCTTCGCGGCCCATCCGCCCGACATGCCCGAGCCAATCACGATGGCATCGAAGGGCTCGGTCGTCGTCTGGAGGTTGACCGTGCAAATCTTGTCGATGAGCGCGGCGTGTGCGTCGCGTGGGTGGGACATGGGACGTGTTGCGGTGTTGCTGTGAGGCCGTGTTGCGGTGCGGACGCGTGCGACGTACGGCCATCAAGCACGGCATCACCGCCGCACGGCCGCACAGGATCACGCCTCACGCCCAGGCGCGCATCTCGTCGGTGAGGGACAGGTCCGGGTTCCATCGGCCGGGCGCTGGATTCCATCGGAGCTCTTCGGTGGCTCCGATGCGGGAGGTGTAGTAGCCCACCACCGTGAGCTCTTTCACCATGCGGAAGAACGGCGGTGGGTCGGCAGGCGGCGCATCGGGCGCGTACGTCTCCGCATCGATGGCCTCCACGAGCGCCTGCTTCGTCGGCGCGTCGAGGCCGGCGAACGCTGCACCGTGCTCCTCCGTCGCGCGGGCGTCGAACGCGGCAAGGCCATCGAGGAAGCCTTGGCGCTCATCCGGCTCAGCCCACTCGGAGAGGATCTTATCGACGAACGCCGGGACCCCCGCCTCGGCCGCGCCAGGCGTGTCAGTCGCAGGGATGACCTGGTCCACGAGCGCCGCGATGGTCCGCTGCTGCGCCGCATCGAGCGTGGCGAAGGCGTAGCCGGTAGGCTCGGGGGGCGTGCATCCGCCGAGCAGGCTCGACACCAGCGGGGCCGTCGCAATGCCGCCGAGGATACCGGAGAGGCGGCGCAGCGCTGCCCGGCGGCCGAGGGTAGGATTGAGGAGATCGTGCATCAGGGGATCGAGTCAGGTGACGACGGGAACGCCCGCCTCCGGCGCAGGCGTCGTGGTGGCGTCTGTGGGGACGGGGTCTTTGTCCACCCTGTCGTTGAAGAGCGCGACGAAGAGGACGAGGATCACCGCAGCCAGGCCCGCCGGAATCCACCAAAAGCCTGGCCACTCGGCGAGGGGAAGCGCCTCGCGGCCGTCGAGGAAGCTATTGTACAGTTCGCCCGCTACCTGCGCGCCGATAAGCATACCGACGCCGTAGGTCACGAGCACGAGGAGCCCCTGCGCCTGCCCCCGCACACGCGGCGTGGACTTCTTCTCGACATAGATCTGGCCCGTCACGAAGAAGAAGTCGTAGCAGATGCCGTGCAGGAAGACGCCCGCCACGATCATCCACATCACCGCGTCGGGGGCCGCCAGCGCGAAGAGCGCATACCGGAGCACCCACGCGGCCATGCCTGCAGCGAGCATCCACTTCACGCCCCACCGCACGAACAGCACCGGCATCAGCAGCATAAACAGGATCTCCGACACCTGCCCGAGCGACTGCGTCCCGGCAATGTTCTCGAAGCCCGTCGCGACGAGGAAGAGCTGCGTGAAGTTGTAGTAGGCCGCCAGCGGGATACAGAGCAGCAGGCTCGCGACGAGGAAGATGTAGAACGGGCGGCTGCCAAGCTGCTTGAAGGCATCGACGCCCGCGATGCTCGCGACCGAGACGGGCTCGCCCGCGGCGGCCGGCGGCGTGTTGGGCAGCGTGAACGCGAACAGCCCGAGCACGATGGAGAAGATGCCCGTGAGGTAGAGCGGCCACGCCGTCGCCTCAGCGGTCACCCCCAGGATCGGGCTCATCACGAACGAGATGGTCACCCCGGCCACGATCCAGCCAATGGTCCCAAAGACGCGGATGATCGGGAACTGCTTTTCCTGGTCGTCGAGGTGCTCAAACGCGATCGTGTTTGAGAGCCCGAGCGTGGGCATGTAGCATAGGTTGTAGGCCAGCAGCAGGAGGATAAAGAGCGTCGGGTTCTGGATCGTACTCGGCGCAGCGAGGATGAACACCCCGCCGAGGATGTGGAGCACGCCGAAGACGTTCTGCGCGGCGAAGTAGCGGTCCGCGATCAGCCCGAGGAAGAACGGCGCCACGATGGCGGCGATGGGGTTGACCGTGTAGGGCCAGTGGGTGAGGTCGCCCAGACCCTCGGCGGCCATGTAGACCGCGACGGTGGTGTACCACGCGCCCCAGACGAAGAACTCCAGAAACATCATCGCGCTCAGTCGCGCGCTCAGGCCTCGCTGCATAGGAGAGAATGGATAGGTGGGAGAAAGTCAAACATCGAGGCGGCGGATGCGAATGTCACGGAACCAGACCGGGTCGCCATGATCCTGCAACCCAATCACGCCGATCATGTGGAGGCCGTACTCTGGCATCAGGCGGAACTTACTCGCAGCTACGCGGGCCGCCCAGGCCTCGCTGCCCTGCTCGTAGGCCACCACGCGCTCCCCGTTGAGCCAGTGCTCGACCGTGATCCCGCGCGCGACGATGCGGACGGTGTTCCACTCGCCGGCAAGATTCACCACGTCGGGCGTCGCCATGTAGAGGTCGTAGTTCGCGCCCGCACGGTGCGACGGGTAGCGGGCGTCGGGGTGGCAGGCGTCGTCGAGGACCTGCATCTCGGGGGCCGTCTGCCAGATCGCGTCGTGTCCCTCCTCGGCATCCTTGGGCGCGCCGCGATAGAAGACGCCGCTGTTGCCGCAGGCAGCAATCTTCCAGGCGAGCTCGAGCTCAAAGTCATCGAACGTCTCCCGCGTAACGAGGTCACCGCCACCCTTGGGCTCCGGGTCGAAATACAGCAGACTGTCACCCTCGATCTGCCAGCCGGGCGGGATGGCGTCGCCCATATAGCCGCGCCATGCGTCGAGGCTGCTGCCGTCGAACAGGGCGATCCAGGCTCCAGGCGACTCGGCCGTCCTTGCCTCTGGGATACCCGGCACCGGCGCGTCGGAGCAGGCCACGAGTACGGGTACGATCAGGAGGAGTGCGAGGCGCACGTGCGTGGGGAGAGCAGGATAAGGAGGCCTCCTGGGGTCGTTGACGAGGCCTTCACAATCGGGCGCAATATA
>JBCCRG010000337.1:0-4725 GCA_039208155.1 Bacteroidota bacterium
ATGCAGCGCTACTACGAGCAGCAGCGCGCCAAGGCCGCCGAGCAGCCCGCCGAGGCCGACGCGTAACCCTTCTCACTCTGGACTCCCCGACTCCCATGGCTGACGCCACGACCGAAACCACGACCCCGGCCGCCGCGAGCGACACCGCTGCCAGCGGCTCCACCAACGAAGGCCAGCAGCAGACGCCCGAGCAGAAGGCAGCCGCTGCCGACCAGCCGACGATCACGCGCACCGCGGCCCCCGGCGCGAACCGCCGCCGCACGCGCTGCCCGTTCGTCGCCGCTGGCATCGAATACATCGACTACAAGGACACGGACACGCTGGAACGCTACCTCAACGAGCAGGGCAAGCTGCTCCCGCGCCGCCTCACCGGCGTCTCGGCGAAGTTCCAGCGCCAACTCACCATCGCAGTGAAGCGCGCGCGCCACGTCGCGCTGCTGCCCTTCGTCGCCGAAAACGTCCGGTAATCGACCGTCGCGGGCTGCGCGTGGCCGTGTCGGACCTGTCCGATGCTGCTGACACGCTGCGCCTGCGGCTGAAGCATATAAATCCATGAAAATCATTCTCACGCAAGACATCGACACGCTCGGCATCCGTGGCGACGTGGTCGAAGTCAAGAACGGCTACGGCCGCAACTACCTCATCCCGCAGGGCATGGCCGTCGTCGCCACGGAGGGCGCACTCAAGCGCTTCGCCGAAGAGCGTCGCCAGCAGGCCCACAAGGTCGAGCAGCGCCGCACCGACGCCGCCGCGCTCAAGGAGAAGCTCGAAGCCATGCCCGCGCTCATCATCCCGATGCGCACCGGCGAGGAAAACCGCATCTTCGGCAGCGTCACCACGCAGCAGATCGAAGAGCTCCTCACCGAGCAGGGCGTCGAGATCGACCGCCGCAAGATCACGCTGAAGGAGGACATCCGCATGACCGGCGTCTACGGCGCGACGGTGCGGCTCCACCCGGAGTACACCGCCGACGTAAAGGTCCAGGTCGTCCCGATGCAGGAGGCGCTCTAGCGCCGCGTCCCGACCCGACTGGAACGCCGCTGTGTCGCAGGATGCAGCGGCGTTCTCGTTTTCGGGCAGCCTAGAGCCGGCTTGCTGAGGCGTAACCGGGTTGCTGTGGATGGAGCGTGGAAAACTCGCGCAGGCTCGTTACAGAGCCTTAACACTCGGGGCCGTATCGTTTGCGCGTTCACGGGGCCGCCGCCTCAGGACCGAGACGCGACGGAGCCCGTGGCAAATAGATCGGGGAGGATGTAACGCTAGTGCTGGCATTCTCGGGGCTCAATCCCACAATGCCGCAGCTTGGCGCGACCGTTGGGAACGAGGCTCGTGTCCGCACGCCAACGTCTCTGTCCCTGTAGCCGCCTCACTGCGTCGTGATTTCGTCTCCGCCTTCCGTCTCCGATGCTGCGCCCCGCGCCGCGAAGCAGGCGCCTCCTGGCGTCCCTGCCCGCTACGTGCTCGGCACCCGCGTCGATGGGACGACCCATGAGCAGGCCACGCAGATCGTGCTCGACTGGGCTGTCCAGCGCGAGCACCGGTATCTCTGTACGACCGGCGCACACGGGCTCGTAGAGGCGCAGGAGACCCCCGCGTTCCAGGCCATCCTCAACGGCGCAGATCTCAACGTGCCCGATGGCATCGCGGCCGTCTGGGGCTTGCGCGGGCTCGGGGTGCCGGTCCCGGACCGGGTCTACGGCCCCGATCTCATGCTCGCGATCTGCCAGGCTGCCGCCAAGGCGGGCGTGCCCATCGGCCTCTATGGCTCCTCACAGGACCGGCTCGACGCTCTCTGCGAACGGCTTCCCCAGAAGGCACCCGGCCTCGAAATCGCCTGCGCCATTTCGCCGCCCTACCGCGCGCTGACGTCCGAGGAGGACGCCGCTTTTGCGGAAGACATCACCGCGTCGGGCGCACAGATCGTGTTCGTCGGCCTCGGCTGCCCGAAGCAGGAAACGTGGTGCGCGAAGCAGTCGCCCCACATTCCGGCGGTGCTCGTCGCTGTCGGTGCGGCGTTCGATTTCCACGCGGGCAAGCTCGAACAGGCGCCTTCGCGGCTGCAGAAGATGGGCCTCGAATGGGCCTTCCGCCTTGCCAAGGAGCCCAAGCGGCTCTGGCGGCGCTACGCAAAGAGCGTCCCGCTGTTCATGGCGGGTTATTTGCGTCAACTCGCCCACGAGCGCATCGGGGGCCGACCCAACGGTCCCGACCCGGCCCGCTAAGCCGCTCTCTCTCTGCTGATCTGATCTCGCCTCGATCTCCCTCACTCGATACTGTTTCCTTCCCATGTCGCAGCCCGTTCCCGTTCTCGTCACTGGTGCCGGTGGATTCATCGGTCACCACCTCGTCACGTTTCTGAAGGCCAAGGGCTACTGGGTCCGGGGCGTCGACATCAAGCGGCCCGAGTTCGCAGCCTCCGACGCCGACGAATTCCAACTCCTCGACCTGCGCCGGTGGGCCAACTGCCTCGAAGCGGTGCGCCCGGCGGACGTCGATGGCGAGCGCCTGCCCATCCAGCACGTCTACGCCCTCGCGGCGGACATGGGTGGCATGGGCTTCATCTCGAAGTACCACGCCGAGATCCTCCACAACAACATCCTCATCAACACGCACACGATGGAGGCAGCCAAGCAGGCCGGCGTGACGCACTACCTCTACACCTCCAGCGCCTGCGTGTACCCCGAGTACCTCCAGACGGAGGCCGAGGTCACCGCGCTCAAGGAGGAGGATGCGTACCCGGCGCAGCCGCAGGACGCTTACGGCTGGGAGAAGCTCATCACCGAGCAACTCGCCTACCACTACCGCAAGCAGTACGGCATGGAGACGCGCACGGTGCGCTTCCACAACGTCTACGGCGAACTCGGCACGTGGGAAGGCGGGCGCGAGAAGGCCCCTGCTGCGATGATGCGCAAGGTGGCCTACGCGAAGCTGCTCGGCGGGCGGGAAGGCCAGCCCGGCGGCCCGCCGCAGGTCGAGATCTGGGGCGACGGCGAGCAGACCCGCTCGTTCATGCACGTCGATGACTGCGTGGAGGGCGTCTACCGCCTCATGCTCGGCGACCATGCCGAGCCGCTCAACCTCGGCCGCGACCGCATGGTGACGATCAACCAGCTTGCCGACATCGCCGCGCAGGCGGCAGGTATCGACATCGAGCACGTGCACGTGGATGGCCCGCAGGGCGTCCGGGGGCGCAACTCCGACAACGACCGCCTCCGCGAGGTGCTCGGCTGGGAGCCTGCCATCGCGCTCGAAGACGGTGTGGCGCGGACCTACGCCTGGATCGAGCAGCAGGTACGCGCCAAGCTCGTCCGCGAGGGCGTGCTGACCGCAGACGATGCGGCCGCCGGCGATGGGGCCCAGACCGAAGCCGCGCTCGCACGCTAACGAACCCTCCCGTGGGCACGGCCTCCCGAGGCCCCGCCCGCGCATTCCGGACGGCCCTCCCGGCCGCCGGTCAGCCAGCCCGTCCGGCCTCCCTCCAGGTCGGCGGGCTGGCGCTTTTTTTGCCAACCGGTACGGGCCGTCTCTCCCTCGTCGAGATGAGGGAAGACGGAACTCCGGGGTTACAATTGGGCACGGCGAAGTGCGTGCGCGCGTGTTGGCGCAGGACGTGCTTCGTTGGGGTCGATCCGCCGCCCTTCTCGTCGTTCCGCCATGTCGTCACCGCTCCTGTCGCCTGTACGGTCCTCGCCCGCGTCGCCTCGGCAGGCGGCGCCGCGCGTCGCGATTGGGGTGCCGGTCTACAACGGCGCGCTCTTCCTGGAGGCCGCCCTCGACAGCCTCCTCGCGCAGACGGTTGAGGATATCGTGGTCGTGATCGCGGACAACGCCTCGACCGATGCCACCGAGGCGATCTGCCGTGCCTACGCCGCGCGTGACCCGCGCGTGCGCTACCATCGCAACGCGCGCAACATCGGGGCGCTGCCCAATTTCAACCGGGTCTACAAGCTGGCCCCGGACACGGAATACTTCACCTGGGCCGCGTACGACGACCTCCGCGCCCCCGACTTCCTCGAACGTACCGTCGTGCTGCTCGACGCCGACCCGGGGGCGGTGCTCGCCTACGGCTACTGCCGGATGATCGACGCGCACGGGGCCCCGTTGCCCTACGACGGGCGCGAGTCCGCGTATACCTCCGGCGACGGGACGCCCATCCACGACGACCGGCTCCTAGAGCGTGACCTCGATGCGGGCCCGGTGGCGCGCTTCGAGGCGGTGCTCGGCAGCAACGGCGTCAACGCGCCCATCCACGGCCTCTTCCGCCGCGCGGCGCTCGCCCGCACCTCGCTGCACACCGAGCACGGCTCGGACAACTTGCTGCTCGCCGAGGCGGCGCTGCTCGGGCGCTTTCGCTGCGCGCCTGCGCCGCTCTTCTTCTACCGCATCCACGCGGCGAGCACGTTCCACCTCGACCGCGAGGCGTGGTCCCAGCGCGAGACCGGCGACGCCTCCGCCCGCGCCCGCCTGCCCATCCAGACGCTCCGCAGCTACCTGCGCGCCGTGCGTCGCGCGCCGGGGTTGCTGCCGGTGCAGCGCCGCCGCGCCATTCGCGCCGTCTTCCGTTATGCGCTCCGCGCCGACGCCCTCCAGCGGCTCGTCGTGCCCGGCGTCAACAACTACTTCGGGATCACCCGCTGGCCCTGGCAGCCGGATCCAACCGCTTCCACGGCGACCCGTCCCTGACCCGCCTGTTTCTCGTTTCACCTCGCTCCGTCATGCGCCTTC
>JBCCRG010000338.1:0-4721 GCA_039208155.1 Bacteroidota bacterium
CGGCGGCGGGACCGTGCTGATTTGTGCCGCGTTGGAGCGGGGCCTGCTCACGCTAGCCTAGCCTGCCATGCCTACCCCTGCCGACCTCCGCGCCGTCAAGCTGCTCGAAGACCTACCCGACGACGACCTCGCCTGGATCATCGAACGCGCCGAGGAGGTGACGCTCGGTCCCGGCGACCTGCTCAACGAGGCCGGGGCCCCGGCGGACTGGATGTTTCTCATGCTGGAGGGCCACGTCCGCGCCATCGTGCGGGACGGGGAGCGCGAGACGGCCGCCTATAGCTTCGAGGCGGGCGAGGTGGCGGGCGTGCTGCCCCGGTCGCGCATGGAGCGCTACCCGGCCACCTCGCGCGCCACCGTCGCGACGCGGCTGCTGCGGCTCCACAGGCAGCACTTCCCCGACCTCATTCGCGAGCAGCAGACGTTCGACGCGCGGCTGGCGCACCTGATGATCGACCGGAGCCGCGCCGAGTCGCGCTACAAGCTCCAGCAGGAAAAGCTCGTCTCGCTCGGGACGATGGCAGCCGGGTTGGCACACGAGCTCAACAACCCCGCCTCCGCCGCCAAGCGCGCCGCCGAGACGCTCTGCGAGACGCTCCAGACGTTCGACGAGCGCGCCTCGACGCTGCTGCGCAAGCTCATCTTTCCCGACGGCCTCCCGCCGATGACGGGCGGCGACGGAGCCACGCTCGACATGGGATCCCCAGGCGATCCGTTCCAGCCCGTCTACGACGTCATCCTCGCCCCCGACCCGGACCTCGACCCGCTGGAGGAGGGCGACCGCGAGGACGCCTTCGCCGACTGGTTCGACGACCTTGCCGACGAGGGCCTCGGGCAGGTCGCGCAGCCCTGGGAGGCCGCCTCGACGCTCACCGCCGCGGGCTTCACCGCCGACTTCCTCTCGAACTTCCTGGAGGGCATGGCCGCCGAGTACCGCGTGGACACGATCAACTGGATCGTGCAGGACACGGCCATGCGGGCGCTCTGCCTCGAACTGGCCGAGAGCACGACGCGCATCTCCGAACTGGTCGGCGCGATGAAGTCCTACACCTACATGGACCAGGACAGCCAACAGCAGCGCGTCAACCTCAAGCGCGGCATCATCGACACGGTCATCATCCTCAAGCACAAGTTCAAGAAGAAGGGCATCCGGCTCACGAAGGAGTTTGGCGACGACGTGCCTGAGATCCTCGCCTACGGCAGCGAGCTCAACCAGGTCTGGACGAACCTCCTCGACAACGCCATCGCGGCCGTGCCCGACGAGGGCGGCGAGATCCGCCTGCGCACGAGCTACGACCCCGACGGCTGCATGGTGCAGGTGGACCTCTTCGACAACGGCACCGGCATCCCCGCCGACGTGCAGCAGCGCATCTTCGAGCCGTTCTTCACCACCAAGGGACCCGGCGAGGGCACGGGCCTCGGCCTCGACATCGCCCTGCGGATCGTGCGCAACCGCCACGGCGGCGTGATCTACGTGGCGTCCGAGCCTGGCGAGACACACTTCCTCGTCCGCCTGCCCGTCAACGGCCGCGACGCCCCCGAGGCCGCCAAGCAGGAAGACGCTGCGCTGGCTGGATAGAGCGAGCCTGCCCGCCTCCGGCGCAATCTGCAAGAGCCTGCGCACGCGCGGAGTTGCGAGCGCCAGCACGCTGCCCTACGTTGCGTATGCACTGCTCTCTCAGCCGCCTCGCTTCGTGCCTGGCTAGCCCCTCCCTATCGTGTCTGTCTCCTCTCGTAGAAACCGACGTGGGTGAGCACGATGGAGCGCGGTGTCTATTTCGAGGAGTGGGCCGAGCCTTTTCGCGAGGGCATGCTGCTCGACTCAGCCCCGTCGTGGCTCTCGGGCCGCGTCACCCGCTTCGACTCCGGCGTGCTCGATGGCGTCCCCACAGGCACGGCGACGCCCGCCCACCAGATCCTGCTCCTCGAACACGGGCCGCACCGCTGCGCCGACCGCGACGTTGAGGGCCGCCGCACCTGCTTCGAGGAGGACCTCGTCCCGGGAGACATCTTGGTCGCTATTCCCGAATACCTCCTGGAGAACAACCGTACCTGGACGAGCAAGTCGGGACAGTTCCTGAATGTGTTCATCGAGCCGGCGCTCATGGTGGCCGCGTGCGAGGCCGCCGGGATGAACTACGCCGACGTGGAGTGGGTTGGCCGTTTTCCGACGCCGGACCCGTTGCTGGGCCACCTCGCGCGCGCCATCGCCGCCGAGGCCGAAGCGGGCGAACCCAGCGGGCGCGTCTACGCCGAGACGCTCGTCCACGCGATGGCGGCGCACCTGCTACGGCACCACTCGACGCAGGAGGGCTGCCCTGACCGCTTCCACGGGGGCCTACCCGCGCACCGCCTCCGACGGGCCGTCGCCTTCATGCACGACCGCCTGGCCGATGCCGACCTCTCGCTCGACGCGTTGGCGAGCGCGGCGGGGCTCTCGCCGTTCCACTTCGCGCGGGCGTTCCGGCAGACGACGGGCGAGACGCCGTTCGCGTTTGTGCGGCGGCTGCGCATGGAGCGAGCAGCGCGGCTCTTGGCTGAACAGCCTCACTGGTCCGTGCTCGCGGTAGCGCTGGCCGTCGGCTACCGCAGCCCGACGAGCTTCGCCGCGGCGTTCAAGGGGCACTGGGGCGCGACGCCCTCCACCTACCGCCGCGATCGACTAGGCTAAGGCTTTCCTTTATTCGTGACTCGGGCGCAATCTGGGAGAGGTCACGCAGGGAGCAAGAGGACGCCGGTGCGCAGGACAGACATGTTGCTGGCGTCTGTTCCGCTCATGCTGCCTCCAAACTCATGGCTACCTCCGTCAACATGGACGACATCCGCGCCAACCGCGACGCGGGCACCTTCTCCAAGGGCCGCGTGCTTGCCGTCGTCACCAGCCACGACAAGCTCGGTGCCACCGGCTACCCGACCGGCTACTGGATCTCGGAACTCTCGCACCCCTACCTCGCGCTCACCCGCGCGGGCTACGAGGTCGATGTCGCCAGCCCAAAGGGCGGCGCGGCCCCGCTCGACGCCTGGAGCGACCCCGACAGCGAGGTCGCCCAGAACCCCGACGACTTCGTATCGACGGGCTTCCTCCTCAACAACACGACCCGCGCGAAGGTCGAGGACACGATCCAGCTCGCCGACGTGGACGCGGCGGACTACGTGGGCGTGTTCTTCGTCGGCGGCTACGGTGGGGCCTACGACCTCGCCGACGACCCTGACGTGCAGCGCCTCGCCCGCGACGTGTGGGAGGCCGGCGGTGTGGTCGGCGCGATCTGCCACGGCGCGCCCGCGCTCATCAACGTCGTGCTCAACGACGGCACCTACCTCGTGGACGGCCGCCGCCTGACCGGCTTCTCGAAGCCCGAAGACAAAGAGGTCGAGGAGACCGTCGGGACGCCGTTCCTGGCGGGGAGCTACACCGAGGATCACCTTCGCACTAAGGGGGCCGTGTACGAGTACGGCGGGCTTTTCCAGCCCTTCGCCGTCACCTCCGACGACGAGCGGCTCGTGACCGGCCAGCAGCAGTTCTCCGGCGAGGTTTTCGGCGAGGCACTCGCGGTTGCGCTGGACAAGATTGCGGCGGAGGCATGACTCGCAGCACAGCGGTCAGCAGGTTCGGGACGGTCGCGATGGTCCTGAGCCTGCTCGGTGTGCTCGGTATCGGATCCCCGCTCTCGGCACAGGAAGCGCCCGAGCAGCCGCTCGTGGTGTGGTCGGCGGGCGTCGAGGGCTTCGTGACGGCGGGCAACCGCGACCGGATCGTCGGCGGGGCGCGCGGTGTGCTCCGCCTCCCGGCACACGGGCCTGTCCAGGTGCTCGTGCGCCCGTCGTACTTCCTCGGACGCGTCAACGGGCGGACGGCGGACCGCGAGGTACGCGCCGATGTCCTCGCCTACGCCTACCCGGACGGCCTGCCGGGGACGCCGCGCCTCTACGCCTTTGGCCTTGTGCTCTACGCGGCGAGCGAGCTTCGGCAGCTCGACCGGCGGTGGATCCTCGGCGGCGGGATCGGCTGGCGCGCGGTGCCTGCGACCGACGCGGGAGCGCTCTCGCTCAGCCTCGCCTCCGTCTACGGCCTCGCCCGCTACGACGCGGCCTTCGCAGACCGAACGACGTTTCGCCTCAGCGTCCGCGCCGAGGGCCGCGTTCGTCTCACTGACGGCGTCACGGTTGCCGCCGAGACGTTCGTCAAGCCCGCGCCGGCCGACCTCGGCGATGTCGTCTGGCTCACGACAGCCTCGCTCGATGTGGCGCTGCGACCCCGGCTCTCGCTCCGGCTGCTCCTCGACGACCTCTACGAGTCGGTGACGCCACCCGAGATCGGCGCCCGGGACGTGCGGCTCACCGTCGGCATCCGCGTACGCTCAGACCCGTAGCCAGACGCAGGCGATGCCCACGCGATGCTGCGGAAACTTGTCCTCGCCCGGTGGTACTCTACAGGCTCACCTCCGCTCGTAGCCTACCCCCTGACCCATGGCCGTCAAGCCCGTCATCCTCGCCGTCGACGACGACCCGCAGGTGCTCCGCGCCGTCGCGCGCGACCTCCGCAGGCGCTACGGCGAGACGCACCGCATCGTCCGCGCCGACTCCGGCCAGGCCGCCCTGGAGACCATCGAGGCGCTCACGGAGCGCGGCGACCCCATCGCGCTGCTGCTCTCCGACCAGCGGATGCCGCAGATGGACGGCGTCACCTTCCTCGAAGAGGCGCGGCGCCACGTGCCCAAGGC
>JBCCRG010000339.1:0-4700 GCA_039208155.1 Bacteroidota bacterium
GGCAGTCTCGGATGCCGTCGCCGGTGCCAAGGAGTCCGTCAAGAAGAAGCCTGCTGCAAAGAAGAAGGCTGCCTCGAAGAAGCCTGCCCCCTCGGTCTACGCGGTCGAGAAGCACGCCGACGGCTGGGCGGTGATGAAGGAAGGCAACGAGCGCGCTACCAGCGTCCACGGCACGAAGGCCGCGGCGGTTAAGGACGCTCGCGAGACTGCCAAGGCGCATGCCCCGAGCATGCTCGTCATCTACAAGGCCGATGGCACTGAGCAGGAGCGCAACACCTACGAAGCCGACTAGCTCGGACGCCCTGCGCGTTACACACAACGCAGACCCCCTGGTGCGGGCTCTCATCCAAGTGGTGGGAGCCCGCGCTTTTTGCGGTGTGTTGCGCTCAAGCGCTACCCTGCGAGGTCATTACCGAGAATCTGTAGGGCAAGCGCGGGCAGCAGCATCCACATTAATCGCTTGTGAGCCAGGTGGCTGCTCGGTCAGGACGCCGTCAAGTGGTGTCGCGTGATATCCTTTAAGAGCGGCGGAGCAAAACGAACGCACTACGCTCCAACCTACACCTCGTAGGTCAGCTCGAGCCGCGCCAGGGCTGGGCTCGGCGGAGCCGGGCTCAGTTGAGCCGCATGGACAGCTTTGGCCGCGGGCGCTCCACGTGGAGGTGGTCCGTCACCGCCCGCACGCCACTTAGGGCGGCGATGCGGCCGAATACGGTCTCCCGATCGGCCTCCGAGTCCACGCTTCCATAGACGGTAACAACACCGTCGATCACGTGAAAATGCAAGCCTTTGTAGCGTTTCGTATGCCCACGCTCGAACGAGGCAAACAGGCGCTCAGCGAGCGCGCGGTCTTCCATTGTGCGCGTACGGCGCGCCCGCAAGCCATCGAGGAGCGCACGGAGTGGCGCCAGCGGCGACCACGCGGAGGACGAGTTGGGAGCAGGCGAAGGCACGGGCGGAAAGGCTGATCCAATTTCCGCTCTAACAAAGAACGTACCAGCCTAGAAGACGCCGTTGAGTTGACTGCTTTGGTCTGAGCGTGGGACATCGAGCTTGAGGAAATCCCGCAGCTGTCCGCTCTTGACGTAGATCGAGAACCCGAAGCGCTTGAACGTGCCGAAGGGGACCCAATTAAACTGCATCTCCCAGCAATGCAGGTCGCGCACGAGCGTGAGCTGGCTCGTCGAGATCTCCTTCTCCACGAAATCGTACCCCGTCGAGCCGGTGACGCGCCAGGAGGGGGTGAGTTGGAGCGTAAGCCCCGATATGTTGAGAATGGCCCGCTCCTGCTTATCGCGAGTCCCGACTGGAGGCGTGTAGTTGTAGACGAAGCTGAGCGACGTACGCCACGGTACGTTGTAGCTGACGTACTGTGGTGCGTCCAGGTGGGCGAGCTCGGCGTAGGGATCGTCTGGAAATAGGTCCTGGATTCTTGGGCCTGGACCCGAGGGACCTGATTCGAGGCGCCCTCCGGGGCCGATGGAGGTCCGCACGCTCAGGGAGAAATTGGTCGGGCGAAGTAGCCGTCCCGTGGCGGCGAAGTAGCTTTGCGCGATTTCCCGCCCGAGCTCGTTGGTGGCGTAGAACGAGTAGGTTGCGCTACCGCTGAGCGTGAGGGCCCGCCCAATGCTCGTGGATGCATTGAGTCGCAGCGTGGAGAAGCGCAGACTGTCGCGCTCGAAGTCGTAGGACGTGCTCGCGTTCAGGCGAAGTAGCTGCAGCGGCTCGCGCTCGATCACACCGGTCGTGTCGGTCCGAGCCAGACGCGTCAGAAACGTGTTTTCGAGGTCAAACGACAGCCGCTGCGAGGTGCGGTCGGTGAGGCCCGCCCCCTGCACGATGGGGTACTCCACGACGGTGCCGCTCGTATCGACGTAGCTGCGATAGTAGCCGAAGAAGCTCGATGAAAAGTCGGGGGTATAGCTATACCGGACTTGGGGGCGCAGAACGTGCCGAAACCCGTCAAGCGGGCCGATCCGGAGGGGGAGGGTGCCGTAGAGGTTCGTGTTGGCGCTTGCTCCAAAGTTGAACGTCCGGATCGCTGTAAAGCCGCTGACCGACTCCGTTTGGACGCGGTTCTCCGCGTCCACCGAACGACGCTCGGAGCGGGTGAACCAGCGCTCGGTGTAGCTGAAGTTGGGCGTCAGGTTCACTACGAACGGCACGCCGAAGACCGGTAGCCGCTGCAGGTTAAACGTGGCCGCAATCGGGACGCTGTGCTGGGCCTCGGTCTGAAAGCGCTCCGTGTTGCCGGTAGCCCGCACGTACGCATCGTAATCGAAGAGGGCATCCCAGACCGAAACGTTCTCGAAGTTGGGATTGGTGATGGACGAACTGTCGGGGCGGAATTGGAACCGGTTGTCTAGGCTGCCTCGGTAGCTCAGGTTAATGCGTTCGTACCAGGCCTCATCGCGCCCCGCCCGCGTCTCGCGCTTGAAGGGAAAGAATTGGCGCTGGCTGAAGTTGAGGCTCGGCAGCGTCAGGTCGGTGCTCCCCAGCTCCGAGAAGGTCTGGGTGGCATTCAGGTTGGCCGTGAGGGATCGCGCGCCGCCTGCCCAGCGCTTATTGTACGTGATCGCCGACTGGGTGGACTGGCTCACATTCTCGCTCAGGTCTTGCGAAATGCCACGCAGGTAACTCTGGCCTGACAGGTTTACGCTGCCCGTGAGCCGCGAGGTCGGGCTGAGGTCTTGGTTGTGGCTCCAAGTCAGCCGCCCGGTACGGCGCACGCTGCCGGTCGGGTCGCCGCGCTCGCCTTGGCGCAGAAACGAATAGTCGACGCCGAGACGGCCGTTGTACTTGTAGCGCCGCGCGTAGCGTACCTCCGAACCTAGCTCGTAGGAGCCCTTCGACCAGAGTCCGCCCGTTACCTGGAGGTCGAAGTAGTCGCTGGCCGCCCAGTACCAGCCCATGTTGCGGATGAAGAAGCCGTAGGTCCCGTCCTCGCCGTAGGTGACACGCGTGGGACCGCTTCGGCGGCCCTCGGTTGCGGGGAAGAAGCCGAACGGGAGCCAGAACGGCGTGGGAACGCCGAGCAGGTAGAGCTGCACCGGACCTGTGTAGACGTACTTCTCGTCAACGACCTTGAGGCGCCCGGCGTTGAGGGCGTAGTGCACGTGCAGCGGGTTCGAGCAGGTCGTGTAGGCGACGTCCTCACCGTAGAGCACGTTGTCGCCGCTTTGCTTGAGGATCTCGCCCAGAAGGAAGCCGTCCTGGATCGCCGTTCGTGCCCCTACGACGCGCCCGCGTTGCGTATCGAGGTTGAAAAGCAACTCGCGTCCGGTAAAGCCCTCACCGCCCTGAGTGAAGCGGGGCTGGCCGGTCGTATCGCCCTCGGCTAGCTGGCGGGCACGGACCTCATTGCGTGCAAAGAAGAGGTCGATAGCGGCAGCGGCTAGGCGGACGTCGTCGTACTCCACGAGTGCATCCCCGAAGAGGGAGGCCGTGTCTCCGTCGTCACCTGCCGGGGCGCTATGGGCGGCCGCTGTGTCAGATGGGACGCCCTCGTCCGATGCGGCGAAGAGAAGGACTAGGGAGTCACGCGCAGAGAACGGGACGGGACGGCTCTCACCACCGTCTGCCGAGGACGACCCGAGACTGGGAAGACCGGTCCCGCCACCCGCGACCACGCTCACCGAATCCGGAGCCTGTGCCCATACGGCGGTCGCGCCTACGAAGCAGGCCAGGCCGAGCAGGAGGCAAACGCGAAACATCCCTGGTGCGCAGGACTGGAGGCGCAAAACGACAGAACGAGCGGTCCGATGATACACTGAACACGCAGGCGGTGTCGCAACGCAAGGCCGGTGCCAGAGCGTGCCCGGGATGCCGAAATACCCCGGCCGCCTACTTGCTCAGGCATCGCGTTTGTTCAGGTGCCGGGTTGGCCGCTGCCGTGGCTCTCCACGACGTGCCGCGAGCCCGCCTCGTCGTGCTCGAAGGCGAGCCGGGCTGCGCCGAGAATGGCGACTTCGTTACCGAGCGTCTCGCGGACGAGTTCGAGATCGTCGATGAGCCCCGGCATCACAAAGCGCCGCATGGCCGCCTCTGCCGGTCCGAGAATGTATTCGCCCGCTGCCGACACGCCGCCGCCGACGACGACCTTGCGGATGTCGAGCAAGTTGATCGCCGAGCCGAGCGCTACGCCCAGTTTGTGCCCAGCCCACGCCAGCACCTCGATGGCGGCCGGATCGCCCGCCACGGCAGCGCTGTGGAGCTTGACGGGCGTGATGTCGCAGAGGTCGGCGCCCGTCATCTCGTGCAGGCGCGTGTTGCGCTGGAGAAGCTGGTAGCGTGCGTGCCGGCTCAGGAAGTGGTGGCCCAGGTAGGCCTCGATGGCACCTGCGACCCCGCTGCGCGCGTATGGCCCCTCATAGTCGATGGTCATGTGGCCGAACTCACCCGCGCCGCCGGTCGCGCCCCGAAAGATGGTGTTCTGGTAGATGATCGCCCCGCCGACCCCAGTGCCGAGCGTCACCATCAGGAACGAGTCGAACGGCTGCCCAGCGCCATAGAACGCTGACCCGAGCCCTGCGACGTTGGCGTCGTTCTCGACGATGACTGCGCAGGCGTCGGGGAGGCTGGGGATGCCGTCGCGCAGCGCCTCGACGAGGTTGACCCGGTTCCAGCCGTGGAAGTTGGGCGGCTTCACCACGGTCGTCCGGTCCCACGTGATCGACCCGGGGGATCCGAGGCCGACGCCC
>JBCCRG010000340.1:0-4696 GCA_039208155.1 Bacteroidota bacterium
CGTGACGGCAGAGGCGCGCTCGACCGAGCCGTCGCCGTCGAAGTAGGCGCGCAGTAGGGTACCGAGTGCTGAGTCAGTGAGCCCTGGCCAGAACGGGGGGAGGCGCTTCTCTCGGGACCGTGCCCCACAGAGCGTTCGCAGCGTTGCCGTCAACACCTGCGAGTTGATCTGGTAGTCGGAGGACGCCCGTACGGTGTAGCCTACCTGAAAGGTATCCAGCGTAGCCTCGACACGGGCGCGCAGCTTAGGGGCGCGATTGGCGAGCACGATCATGTTGCGCGTGCTATGCCCTTCGGCAACGTAAAGGCCCACCAGGAAGAGCACGTCGGGCGTCAGCGGGAGCTGAGCAGGAAGGCGGCTCGTGCCGTTCTTCGAGCCGACAGTGCAAGTCGTGGCATCCCAGTGTCCGCCAAAGTCGTTCGTGATACGGCGAAGCTCGTGGAGGCGATCAAGTCGAACACGTCCGTTGCCATCGCTCTCGCGGATCTGAGCGAGCCGGCTGTACGGCACCTTCATGCCCGTCGACGCCGCAGCGCGAGCGAAAGCACCGGGGCCTTCGGCGTCAACAAGTGCTAGCGCAGGGTGCTGAATGTCGACGTAGGTCTGGGTGTCGTCTAGCAACGCGAGCAGGTCCAGGGTCGTCTGCCCGTCTTCCACGGCAACAGGTAGTTCGGTTGGCACGGGGACGTAATCGGTGGGGCGTGCCTGGGCGGTCTCGATCAAGTGGAGCGCGCCGTCGCGCAGCACCCAGAGGTTATGGTCGCCCGTCAGTGTGGCGCTCCGTCCGCAGGCAGTCCGCACCCGGTACATCTGCGCTGGAGCTTCGTGCCGCATGACCGCCCCGACTGGGGTGAGCGAGGCCGTACCAGATTCCGGATCGAACGAGAGCGTGCTGAGTGCACCGTCTCCGGTCAGTCGTTCCGTGGTCTCCCCGAAAGTCTGGCACGACTCCGGGGCGCCGTCGAGGAGGGCATCGACCAGAGGGCCGATGGCTGTGACGCGTGGGACGAGGCGGTCTCCTTGCTGCTCCACAACGAAGACCGGGTCGTGATAGCCTAGACTCTTCCCTGTGCCCGTCGCCCCGAGGAGCGTCTGGTAGGGGTCGCCGCGCAGGAGGCCCTCGGTCAGCTCGCCAATGGCGCGCGGCTGGTCGCCGGTGGGCTTGAACGGCGCGTCGAGGCGGAAGGGCGTGTCGATGCGGGTGATGTTCGCCATTGGTGAAGCGTCGGCACGGACGCGGGTTGGTGGGGCGGGTCGAAACGCAAGAACGTACGGGAGCGGGGTGCCAACAGTATGGCAGCGGGGTGTACCGGAACGGGTCTGCGTGGGTTCAGTCCACAGCGCTCAGCACGCTGCTTGCCTCCTCGTCCTCTGCGTTGCCACCATGGCCGCCGTGCTCTCCTTAGATGGGGCCTCCTCGGCGGGGCCGGGACCGCTGTCGCAGGTTGTGGCGATGCGTCGGACATGTTCGCTGCCCTCGCCCTAGTGGCCGCCTGTTCCGTGCGAGCCCGGCGCGGTGCGTGTGACGGCGTTCCTGGCACCAGAGCAGATGGGGCGCTACCAGCCTCACTATTTCGCAGCACACGCGCTACCGTGTGCAGCTAGCGCGATGCAACGGGGTTGGCTACCGGCAACGCGTCGAGCGCACCGACGACCAGGCTCGGCGTGAGGACTTCCGGGAGCAGGATGGGCTCGCCCTCGGGCAGGTAGAGCACGTAGAGCGGGACGCCTGAGCGACCGAATCGCTCCAGTTCAGCCGTGATGGCCGGATCGCGGTTCGTCCAGTCGGCGACGAGCGGGACGACGCCGCGCCGCGCGAACGCATCCTCTACGGTCTCCGTGCGGAGCGCGACCTGTTTGTTGACTTGGCAGGTGATGCACCACGCCGCCGTAAAGTCCACGAAGACGGCGCGCCCCTCGGCGTTGAGCGCGGCGACGGTCTCCGAGGAGAAGGCCTCCCAGCCGTCGGTGCTTGCAGACGGGGGGGCTGCCCGCGAGGCCCCGCGCGTCGCGAGCAGGAGTGCCGTCGCCACCGCCGCCACGGCGAGTCCACGCGTGACGAATGCCGTCCCTCCGCCAGCGTGCTGCCAGCGACTGTAGAGCCAGGTGGCCAAGCCGAGCGCCGTGCAGGCTCCGAGCAGCAGCGCCAGCCCGGTCGTGCCGACCTGCAGGCCGAACACCCACGCGAGCCAAACGACGGTGGCGAAGAGCGGGAAGGCGAGGGCCTGCTTGAACGTCTCCATCCAGGGCCCCGGTCGCGGGAGGCGGTCGAGCAGCCGGGGTGCGTGGCTCAGCGCGACGTAGGGCAGAGCCATCCCGACACCCAGCGCCGAGAATACGGCCAGCGCTGACAGGGCAGGCTGTCCCAGCGCCCAGCCGAGTGCCGGACCCATCGTGAACGGGGCCGTGCAAGGCGTCGCGACGAGCGTAGCGAGGACGCCGCTGAAGAACGCCCCCGACGCGCCCTCTCCGCGATCCAGTTGGCCCGCCTTCACCTGTACGCTGAGACCGAATTCGAAGACGCCCAGCAGGTTGAGCGCGAGCGCAAAGAAGAGCAGCGCCATCGCCGCAACGAAGAGCGGGCTTTGGAGCTGGAAGCCCCAGCCGAGCGCTTCGCCGCCCGCCCGGAGCGCGAGCAGCAAGCCGGCGAGCACCCAGAACGACACGAGTACGCCCGCGCCGAAGAGCCACCCATGCCGACGCATCGTTCGGGCGCCTGAGGCGGAGCCATCGTGCTGTGCAAAGCCGAGAACCTTGATGGAGAGGATCGGGAAGACGCAGGGCATGAGGTTGAGCAGCAGCCCGCCCAGGAAGGCAAACCCGAGCGCGAGGAACAGGCCGACCGAAGCGTCCCCATTCTGGCTCCCGCCCGGTACGCCTGCGGCTCCGGTCTCCGCTTCCGCGCCCATCGGTGCCTCGATCAGGAGGGCGCGGTGGGTGCCGTCGAACGTCGTGCCCTCGCTCGCGACGAGCACGCCGCGCAGCGCCTCCGGGTCAGCCTGGGCGTACTGCGAGCGCTGCAGCGCCATCTGATACGCGCCGTTTGCCTGCGCCGTGGCCTGCGGGGCGCTGTACTCGATCACCTTCTCGTCGGCGACGAAGAAGTAGGCATCGGCCATCGCCGCCTCGAACGTCTCCGCCTGAGCGGGCGGTGGGGCGACACTGAGCGCGAACGTGTTGCCAGAGCGCGTCGCCGTCGCCGTGAGGCCGTCGAGGTCGTGCGGCAGTTTCG
The DNA here is from genome assembly GCA_039208155.1 of Bacteroidota bacterium. Classification (GTDB taxonomy): domain Bacteria; phylum Bacteroidota; class Rhodothermia; order Rhodothermales; family Rubricoccaceae; genus JBCBEX01. Next base: position 3,233 of record JBCCRG010000340.1, read on the forward strand.
TGCGCGTGTCCTCGATGCGCGGGGCCCACGTCGGATCGGGCGTCGCTGTCTCAGCGATGGGGAGGGTCACCGAGACCTCCTGCGTGGCGGTGAGGCACACCTTCTCGCAGATGAGCCAGTCCGCCGTGCCTGCGAGCGTGAGGTCGCTACCGGATGCAAGGTCAGGCGGTGGCGTAACCTCCACGAGCAGCAGCACCTCGTCGTAATAGGCGTACGTCATGAAAGGCTCCACGGGAGCCTGCGACGGGTAGGGCCACTGGATCGGGCCGACCTCGACGCCATCGGGGACGCGCCAGGCGATCATGGTGGGGAGTCCTGAGTCGCCCGGGTTGAGCCAGTAGCTGTGCCACTTCGGCTCCTGCTTGATCCGCAGCGCGACGGTGAACGGCTCGCCCGGCACCACTGCCGCCATTTCGCTCACGAGCGAGGCCTCCGAATGCGGGCTGGGGTCGTCGTCAGACGCCGACGGCCCGTCGTCCATGAATTGACCCCACGCCTGTGGAGTACCCAAGAGCACGGCCCATAGAGAGGCGAAGAGCAGGAGCGCGTGTCGCGACATCAGAGGAACAGGATACGGATCAGCATGAACGGGCCGTCTGAACGAGTCGGACAGGCCTCATGTTCAGCGCAGCGCGCCGGTCCACAGATTCTTACCTGAGCCCAGCAGACAACTCGAGCTCAGCGGATAACCCAGACTCAGCGAACGACGGTGATGCGCTTCACCTGCTGGCGTCCACCCGACTGAAACGCGACGAAGTAGGCTCCGGAGGCCAGGTCGAGGCCGCCTAGTTCAATGGGAACGTCGACTACCTCCGTTTCCGCAGCGCCTGCGAAGCGGCGCGTGAGGTGGAGCTGTCCCAGCGTGTCATAGAGGAAGACGTCAAGGTTCGTATCCGTGCCGAAAGTGACCGTGAATCGAATCGTTGAGGTCCCCTGGGAGGGGACGAGCACGGTCGGGCTAAGGGCGTCCAGGGTGAAGATCTCGGGCGCTGGCGGCGTCGTGGGCGGCGTCGGGTTGGGGTCAGGTGGGTTCGTGCCCGCGCAGGCGTCCCCGCCGATGTCCACGACGACAGGGCTCTGCTGCTGCACGAGGGCGTTGCACCCGGGGCCGAGCTCCCAGCCCATATCGCCCAGGACGGCGCAGGTCAGCGCACCCGGCGACAGAATGCGCTCCCCGCTTGTAAAGAACGGGGTCATGAGCGACTGAGCGTTCATGTTAGGGAACGTCGTCTCGTCGAAGTGGGAGTACGAGCTACCCGAGGTCCACGAGTCTGGAGCAAAGAGCGGCACCGGCGCGTCGGCTGCTGCGGCCTCGACGGAGGTCCCGCCGATGTAGAGCGTCTGACTAGTCAGTAGCATTTCGAGGGCGTCCGAGGGACGGGGGTAGCGGCTCTCGTCCAAAGCGGGGTTCCCTTCGCAGTCGCGCGCAAGCAGGTCGAACGCGAACGGGAGCGCCCGGCCGCC
>JBCCRG010000341.1:0-4685 GCA_039208155.1 Bacteroidota bacterium
ACGACGGAAGACGCGCTCGACACGATGTACCGCATCCACGTCAAGGGGCCGTTCCTCCTCACGCAGGCGCTCCTGCCGCTGATGGCCGACGGCGGACGCATCGTGAACCTCTCGTCGGGCCTCGCCCGGTTCGCGCTGCCCGGCTACGCAGCCTACGCGTCGATGAAGGGCGCCATCGAGGTGCTGACGCGCTACCAGGCCAAGGAGCTGGCCGCACGCAGGATCACCGCCAACACCGTCGCGCCGGGGGCCATCGAGACCGACTTCGGTGGCGGGGCCGTCCGCGACAACGCGCAGGTCAACCAGTTCGTCGCCGGGGTGACCGCACTCGGCCGCGTCGGTCTGCCGGACGACATCGGGCCGATGATCGCGTCCCTCCTCGACGACGCCAACGGCTGGGTGACCGGCCAGCGCATCGAGGTCTCCGGCGGGATGATGCTGTAGCGCGCGGCCTGCAGAGGACTCCGGGCGGTACCGTACAGACACATAGAGTTCTCGCCCCGAGTGTCTGCGGCGAGGTTGCGTAGGGCGTGTCGGCTATGAGGTCAACACGCCCTACGCGGCTTCCCGTGTCCAGGTGAGCGCGTGTGGGCGGCTCACGAGGCGCGCCCGACGTACTGCGCCCGGAAGTCGCGCGGCGTCTTGTGCATGATTGCCTTGAACTTGCGGTTGAAGTACGAGAGGTTGTTGTAGCCGCTCTCGTAGCCGATCTGCGAGATCGGCTTGTCGGTCGCCATCAGCATGCGCCCGGCGTGGTAGATCCGGAATTCGTTGATGATCTGCGTGTAGGTCTTCTTCGTCGTGCGCTTGATGAACTTGTAGAACGCGGCCTCGGACAGGTTGACCTTGTTGGCGATGGCTTCGATACGGATCTCCTCTCTGTAGTGGCGCATCACGTGGTCGTATACGATGCGGATGCGGCCCAGGTGCGACTCAGTCAGGTCCATCGCATACGTCTTCGAGCACAGTTCGGTGACCTCGTCGGTGGCGGCAAGGATATGGAGCAACTCCAGGAGGCTCAGCAGCTGCGGGATGCCCTCCTCGCGTAGGAGCACGGTCATCATCGCGCAGACGCGGTTCTTCGTCGCGCCGTGGAAGACGAGGCCGCGCTTGGAGCGGGCAAAAAGCTGCTTGATCGCGTGCAGCTCGGGCTTGTCGAGGAAGTCGCGCCCCATGAAGTCGTCGGTCATCTGGACCACGATCTGGCTCGATGGCACGTCGGTAGTGAAGCCGTGCGGGAGGTTCGCGCCGAGCATGACGAGGTCGTGCTCGGCGTAGTCCGAGATTTGGTTGCCGACGAACCGGCGGCCGTGGCTCTTGCGGGTGTAGCACACCTCGATCTCCGGGTGGAAGTGCCACGCCTGGCTCAGGCTCGGCCGGCTCGGTCGGTTGACCACCTTGACCAAAAACGAGTGCTCGGGTGACTCGACGATCTTCTCGAATTCAGGCTTCACGGCGGCAGAGCGTTGGCGGGTGAGACGGGGAGCACGGCGTAGATCGCCCAGTCGGTGCCGCATGTGCGTCTGGAGGACGTAGGGGGTCGGGAGAGAACGTTGCTGGACGCCCCACACCCTACCCGCTGCGCCCTACAGCTGGCACAACGCACCGGCGTCAGCCAGGCCACATAACGAGGGTAGTTGCGCGCAACCTACGACGCCGGCGAGCGAGCGGGAGACGGCGAGCGTCGTGCACCCAACTGGCTCGGTGTGACACAGGATTGATAGGATAGTGTCAGAAGTTGGCAGTTCCATGTCGAAATCGACCAAAAAAGCGCTTCTATCATGGAGTCCACTCTTCCCACTGGCCATCTCCGCGAGGGACCCCCATGCAACGGACACCCACCCCCCTGACCCGATTTGCCCTCCTACTTTGCGCGCTGCTTGTGGGCGTGCTGCCCCTCGCCGCGAGCGCGCAGGGCACCCTCTCCGGCACCGTCACGAGCGACGACGGCGAGGTGCTCACCGGCGTCAACATCCTCGTGCAGGGCACGCTCACCGGCACCACCACCAACCTCGACGGCGAGTACAGCCTGGAGGTGCCCACCGGGGCGCAGACGATCGTCTACTCCTACATCGGGTTCGCGACGTTTGAATTGAGCATTGAGGTGGTCGATGGCGAGAGCTACGCCCAAAATGTCACGCTCAGCCTGGACAGCATGATGGCGGGCGAACTCGTCGTGACGGGCTCCTTCCTCGGCCGTACGCAGGAAGACTCGCCGATGTCGGTGACGCTGGTCAACGCCGAGGGGCTGGAGCGCCTGAGCAGCAGCTCGCAGGCCGACATCCTCCGCACGATTCCCGGCATCACGGCGGAAGGCGGCGGCGGCGAAGTCGCCTCGAACGTGTTCGTGCGCGGCATGCCGTCGGGCGGGCAGTACCAGTTCACGCCGCTGCAGGTCGACGGCCTGCCCGTGCTGAGCACCTTCGGCCTCAACTCGTCGGCGCACGATGTCTACTTCCGCAACGACATCGGCATCCGCAACCTCGAGTTCGTGCGCGGCGGCTCCTCGACGCTCTTCGGCGCGGGCAGCGTGGCGGGTATCATCAACTACACGAGCGTCACCGGGTCCTTCCAGCACGAGAACAAGGTGCAGCTCGAAGGCACGCCCGACGGCCGCATCAAGACGGACTTCCTCACGGCTGGGCCGCTCAGCGAGAATGTCTCCTACGCCGTCTCGGGCTTCTACCGCTACGACGACGGGCCGCTGGAGACGGGGATGCCCACGCGCGGCTACCAGCTTCGGGCCAACGTGCGGACGCTCTTCAACGACGCGCGCAGCTTCGTGACCGTCTACGGTCAGGTCATCGACGACAACGTCCAGTTCTACCTGCCCTACCCGCTCGCCAACGACGACGGGCAGCGCGAGCGCCCCGTCGGCAACGACGGCGAGACCGTCTTCACGACGCTCACCAGCGACGCCACCGACTTCTCGTTCGACACGCCCTTCGGCCGCTTCGAGTCGCCGATCTCGGACGGCGTGAGCACGCGCGGCGGCTACGTGATGGTGGCCCTGGACCACACGTTCGGCGACGACTGGCGGCTCTCCTCCAAGGCCAAGGCCGCGAGCTACGACCACTTCTTCAACCTCTTCCTCGACGGCGACGGCGTCAACAACGTGCCCGAGACGCAGGAAGCCTACCTCGCCAGCCGCGGCCTGCCCGCCAACGGCGTCTTCACCTACGCCGACAGTGGTCAGCAACTCGCCCCCGGCGACCTCCTGTTCCAGAACCGCATCCTCGACCGCCAGCGCCCGATGGAGGAACTCGTCAACGAGACCTACCTCACCAAGACCATCGGCAACAACAGCATCAGCTTCGGGACTTTCCTCTCGAACACGCAGGCCGACGACAACAACTGGATCACCAACTTCGTCGGCGACTTTCGCAACGCGCCGCGCATGGTGAGCATCACCTTCCCCGATGCCGACACGACCGACATCGTGGGCGGGTTCATCTCCGGCAGCCAGACGGCCAACCGCCGCCACGAGAGCAGCAAGATCGCGTTCTTCGCCGGTAACGAGTACAACGGCGAGACGTTCAGCGTCGACGCGGGCGTGCGCTGGGAGCGGGCCTCGGGCATCATCACCCGCGAGACGGGCGTCGGCAGCAACACCTTCGAGAAGGGCGACGTCTCCGCCGACGGCTTCGCGGCGGCCCTCGCCGGGCTCTACCGCGTGACCGACGCGCTCAACGTGTACGCCAACGGCTCGCGCGGCTACTTCTTCCCCGAACTGCGCTCGGTCCGGTTCTCGGCCCCCGGCGTTCCGCAGAGCTACGAGCCCGAGATCGTCCTCCAGGCCGAGACCGGCGTCAAGTACGCGCAGGGCAACCTCGCCGGGACGCTCGCGCTCTTCTTCGTGAGCCTGGATGACCGGCGGAGCGTCGACTTCATCAACGACCCGAACAACCCGGGCACCGTCATTGAGGAGGTGCGCGTCCAGAGCACCCGCACCTTCGGCGCCGAGACGTCGGTCAGCTTCGTCCCGGTGGACGGCTTCAACCTCTACGGCAACCTGACGCTCCAGGCGCACGAGTTCACGAAGGTCGAGGGCAACCCGGACCAGGTCGGCAACGAGCTGCGCCGCCAGCCCAACGTGATGGCCTTGGTCGGCGCGGACTACGAGAACAGCGGCTTCGACGTGAACATCTCGGCCAACTACCTCGGCAGCAAGTTCGCTAACGACGCCAACACGGTCGAGCTCGACGGCTTCACCATCGTGCGGGCGGGCGCGGGCTACACGATCCCGCTCGGCGAGCAGGAGTCGCTGCGCCTCGGCGTATCGGTCTTCAACCTCCTCGACGCGGCGGGCGTGACCGAAGGCTCGCCGCGCCAGGGCGACGCCCAGACGGGCATCAACGAGTTCTTCGTTGGGCGCCCCATCCTGCCGCGCCGCGTGTTCCTCAAGGCTGCGTTTAGCTTCTAGGCGACATGAGTGCCGGCGGTGCGCTTCAGGCAGGGCGTACCGCTGGCCTCGTCTCCGTGACATACGTCCAGCGACATGGGCGTCCAGCGACATAGGGAGGTGCAGCGGGTCCGTCCTATCCCGTTGCGCCTCCTTCTATACCGAGCCTTGCTATGCCGACCGCAGAAGCAGACCCCCTCGTCGACGACCTCGTCAGCGCCGCCGAGCGCATCCTCGACGCCAACTGGAGAGACGGCTTCACCATCCCCACCGCCAAGCTGTA
>JBCCRG010000342.1:0-4658 GCA_039208155.1 Bacteroidota bacterium
TCGGGAAATCGGTGAGCCAGGTGGGGCTCTTCATCCTACTCACGTTCGTCTTCGGGACGGCCAACCTGGTGATCGCGGAGATGTGGCCGGGGACGGCGATCAACTACAACATCGCCAAGTGGCCCTACCACACGAGCGTGACGCTGCTGCTCATCGCGCTCGGCGCGCACTACGCCATCACACGGCCCGCCTGGCTCAAGGTGGCGCGGGGCGACGCGGGAGCCGCCAAGCGCGTGGCGATGGGTGCCGGCATCGGGCACCTGATCTGGCTCTCGGTCCTCGTCCTGATGTACTGGCCCCTGATGGTCCCGTCCCTTTCGTGAGTGCAGCCGTGTTGCGGTGAGGCCGTGTCGCGGTTGTTCCAGAACTACCCCGGCTGCAGTGCCCACCGCCGCATAGCTTCACCGCCTCACTGCCTCACTCCACCATGCACACCCTCGTCCTCGACCTGCACGGCGGGCTGCCCGGCCTCGGGGCGGCGGAGGTGCTGTTGTATCGGCTCCGCGCAGAAGGACGACTCTCCTGGCACACCGGCCCTGCACTCGCGCACGCGTCCGCAGCGACCTTGCACGCCACCGCCGACGCGGTGCGGACGCACCTGGCGCGGCGGCAGGTTGGAGCCTGGCAGTTGGTGGTGCTGGTGGACCTTCCGGCGGGCGGGCATCCGCTCGACGGCACGGCGCTCGTGGACCAACTCGACCGCACGCAGCGGCACCTGCTGCCCCCGCTCGTCGAGGCTGGACGGCGGCCGTCGCGCGTGACCCTCCTAGCGCTCGATGCGCTGGAGCGGGACCACCGGGGTGTGCCGACCGACCCGGCCGCACGGCTGCGGTGGAAGCTCGACACCTACGGCATGGCCCGCGTCGCGCCCGAGATCGACCTCCTCCTCGACGCCTCGCAGCGGGCCGCGCTGAGCGCGCTCATCGAGGCACAGCCACGGCTGCTCGCCGAGGATGACCTGGCGGCGGTCGCGGCTGCCTGGTCCGTCCTCGACCGCCCGGAGGGGGTCCGACTTGACCAGCGGATCACCACCTTGGCCCCGGAGCAACGCGCGACGCTGGACGCGAGCCGGGCTGCCGTCCTCGACGCGCTGGAGACAGCCCTGGGCCTGGACGACGCGCCCCTCCCCGCAGAACCGGTTCGGAGCCGGTTTGGGCGCGCGGATGCGTGTGCCGCGACCCGGGCACGGTTCGAGGAGGACCTCGACGCGCTCACGACGGTCGCGGCTTGGCAGCGGTTCGACCCGGCGGCGACGCTGCGGCGGGCCGTGCGCCAGACGCTCAGCCTCGATGCCCTGGCGCAGCAGACTGTCCTCCTCCGCCTGCGCCTCGACCGCCTGCCCGTGCGTGCGCAGCAGCAAAGCCTCCTCCGCCTCACCTACGCGGTGGCAGCGCTGGCGGAGGTCGCCGACCGTCCCCCGCTCCTGAAGCCGGGCCAGCCCTACGTGGCCGCCGTGGACCTGGACGACGGCCGCCTGGTCGCGCTCGTCGGGGCCTACCAGCAGCGCCTCGACCGCGTGCGGCGCGACGTGGAGCGCAAGCTCGACGAGCCGCTCGTGGAGGCCCTCGACCTCGTCCGCGACCCCGACTGTGGCTGCGACCGGACGCTCGACGTACGCGGGCGCTTCGACACGGCGGACCGCTGGTCGCGCGTCCGTCCGCTGCGCGACACCGATGATCTCCGCTGGGACACCTGGGCGGATGGCATCGCAGCCGCGCTCACCTCGACCCGCGACGAGGCTGACGCTCACATCGCGGCGTGCGTCCGCGCCGAGGCGGCGCGCTTCCCGACCCCGCAACCGCACCGCCTCACCGAACCACTTGACACGCTCGTGCGGCGCGAAGGCGAGGCCTACCGCCAGCAGCAGCGCGCGCTGCTCGGCAGCGTGGTCCCGCCGGACGGCGACGGCTGGGACGAGGCCGCCCATGCCGACGCCGTCGCGCCGCGGCTCTACAGCCGCCCGGTCGTGCGGGTGGCGCTGCTGTGGGCGCTCGGTGGCGTGCTCGTGTTCGCGCTGGCCTACCTCGCGGAGGCCCTCGGCTCGCCCGTCCCGTTCGCGCCGGAGCGTGCGGGGTGGCTGGGTGGGCTCGCCGTCGTCGGCCTACTCCCGGCGGTGGGCGTGCTCGTCGGGCGCTGGGTCGCGCTCCGGCGGCGGTGGCGCGGGGCGGCCCACGAAGCCAAAGAAGCGTTCGCCGGTGTGCAGGCACGCTACCGGCTGCGCACCGACCGGCTGGCGCAGGCGTGCGCGCTCCGGGCGACCCGCCAGCGCCTCGATGCCAGCCTCGCAGCGGAGCGTGCAGCGGGGCAGCGTCGCCTCCAGCTTCGGCATCATGCCGCGCAGCTGCAGCAGCACCACCGCATCGCCGACAGCCTGCGCGCGCTCCTCGAACCGCGGGATGCGTCAGGCTTCGTAGACCCCGCCCCGCCCGACGTCCGTCTCGGGAACGGCCTTGACCCCGCCAAGCCAGCCTACGCCAACGAGGCGTACCACCTGACGCATCGCCCCGGTCCGCCTGACTCGCCGGCCCGGCTCGTTGTCAACCGCAGCGAGCACGCGCTCGATTCGCCGCGCCTCGTGGGACTAGATGTACTCCGGCTCGACCACGCGGAGCTCTAATGGCCGAGGTGCCTCAGCCATCGCAGAGGTAGCTGTCTGGTCGGGAGCGTCGGGGCGTCCACCTCAGACAAGCACCCGAGTAGTGACACGCAGCGAGACCCCGAGACATCCCTTTGCCATTGTTTGCGTGTGGGCTAACCACTTCATATTCTCTACAGTCCGACGCACTCAAAAAACAGGCACATGATGCGTACCCTGCCGCTCTTTCTCGCTTTCTTAGCATTCTCCTCATCTTCTGCACAGGATCCTCGACAGCAAGAGCACTGGCGCTATTTCCCAATGCAAATTGGGGACACCTGGGAATACGCTATCACGTTCAACTTTGAATCGACGCCCAGAGACGCAGAGCGGCTCGAGATAATCGGAGACACGACTATAGACTCCCATCATTATATGATACAAAGAGTAACGAATTTAAATCTCAATACCTCCGATAGATTTATTAGATTTGACTCTACGAGCAATACGATAGAGCAATATGGTCGGTATACAATATATCCTACCCAGAGTGGAGGGTGCGGATTTGATATGGAAAGCTGCCTCTCTAGAACAGAAGATGGATGGGCTTCCATGCTCCCCGGTTTCTCCCGCCCCTTCAGGTTTTTCTACGAGGGCTCATGTGTTGGCCCCAATGAATACTCGTACGGCCTAGACTTCGGCTTATATCACCAAGTCATAGATGGCCGGTGTGGTCCTGGTGGATCGGGTACCCACCGTGTCTACGATCTCGTATATGCTTACGTTGACGGCGTCGAGTATGGTGAGCGAATTTTGCCGACCTCGACTGGTTCTCAGGATGAACTCCCAACACTGGCTCCTCTTGCCATTCGGCCTTTTCCCAATCCCTTTACCGACGAACTGACACTTCGCCTCGACCTTTTAAGTCCAAGCAAGGTTGAGCTAAAGGCATTCAATGTACTGGGCCAAGAGGTCTGGCACCGTCCGGCACGCCCGTATAACGCAGGGGCCAACCTGATTGCTCTCCGTGAGACCTGGGGTCAGACGGGTCTCTTTGTTATACATGCAACGATCCACGACGGGACGACCTTAGAGCAGCGCACCGCCTCTGTACGCGTCGTCCGTAGCCGATAGGAGGCCTTTCAGCGTCTCGTAAACGAAGACGGGCACTCCAGCCGTCGCCAGGGTGCCCGTCGGGATGTCGAAGCGAGGGCCGCCTACGCCATCAGCGCCCGGAGCTTGTCGAGGTTGACCTGCACGTGGTCGGCCGACTCCTGCATGAGCGCCTGCTCGTCGGCGTCAAGGTCGAGCTCGACGATCTCCTTGACGCCGCCCGCGCCGAGCTTGAGCGGCACGCCGATGAACATGTCGGTCAGGCCGTACTCGCCGTTGCAGTAGCCCGCGCCAGGCAGTACGCGGCCGGAGTCCTTGACGATAGCCTCGACCATCTCGGCAGCGGCGGCACCCGGGGCGTACCACGCCGAGGTGCCCATGAGGCCGACGATCTCGCCGCCGCCCTTCTTGGTGCGCTCGACGATCTCTTCGAGGCGCTCGGCCGAGAGGAACTTCGTGATCGGCGTGCCCGCGACGTTGGTGAAGCGCGGGAGTGGCACCATCGTGTCGCCGTGGCCGCCGAGGAGCATCGCCTGGATGTCGCGCACGGAGACGCCGATCTCCATGGCGAGGAAGCTGCGGTAGCGCGCCGTGTCGAGCACGCCTGCCATGCCCATCACGCGGGACGGCTCGAAGCCGGACGTCTGGTAGGCGGCGTAGACCATCGCGTCGAGTGGGTTCGAGACGATGATGAGGATCGTGTTGGGGCTCTGGGCGACGATCTGCTCGGTGACGCTGGAGACGATCTCGGCGTTCTTGGAGAGGAGGTCGTCGCGGCTCATGCCGGGCTTGCGCGGGAGGCCAGCCGTGATGACGGTGATGTCGGAGTCAGCAGTGAGCGCGTAGTCGTCGCCGCCGACGAGCTTGGTGTCGAAGCCGTGGATGGGGGCCGACTCCCAGAGGTCAAGGGCCTTGCCCTTAGCGACGCCGTCGCGGATGTCGATGAGGGCGATCTCGTTGACGATGTCCA
>JBCCRG010000343.1:0-4637 GCA_039208155.1 Bacteroidota bacterium
ACTAGTACCGCGCGCCGAGCGGGCGCTTGTACTCGAAGGCAAGCGTGCCGACGGTGAGCTCGAACGGCGCTGGTGCTACGGTCCCGGCCGGCGTCGTCACGTAGAACGCGACGCGGGTGACCGTGTCGCCACGGAAGGGCGCGCGCGACGAGCGATGACGGAAGCGGTCGAGCGGGATGCGGAACATGTCGGCACCGGGGTGCAGCGTCACGGGGTAGACGAACGGCTCGGCGTGGTCGCTCACCTCCAGCGCGACGAAGACGGTGCCCTCTCCGCGCGCATCGAAGACGAGGTGCGAGGCGCTCCGCACCGATGCGGGCAGCGAGCCCGGCAGCACCGGACGGCGCAGCGCGACTTCGTCGCGGACCTCGCCGCTCGCGTAGACGTGATCGGCGGGGGTGACGGCGAAGCGGGCCACGGTCGAGGCCGACCCCGCGTCGTAGCTCCAGGCTGTACCGACGAAGTGAGCTTCGGCACCGCCGGAGAGCGCAGCGGGGCGGAACGTGGCGCGCGGCTGGGCGACGGCAGCAGCGGCGCAGAGAAGCGAGAGCGTGAGGGCGAGAACAGTACGCATGGCCGGGCAGGCTAGGTGGGTGTGGCCTGCTCCTATGAGAACACAGCGCCAGCGGGCCCATTCGTGTGATGGACGAGTGAAAGGGGACGCCCTGTAGACAGCTGCGTGGGTCATTGCCGTCGGAGGTGGGGGCGCACCGGCACGGCAGACAGCCTCGGGTACGCGTGCGTGACGATGGGCCTGAGTGAACCGATCCGAGATCGTCGCTGATCGTCGCTGGGGGATAGGCCGCTCATGCTCTCGTTTTCTCCCTTGTGGTGCCGGGTTTTCATACCCGTCCCGCGTCCGTCTGGCAGGGGCTTGCGTCAGAGCGAAGCCTGGTTGCATTGCCTCGAAGCGGCGGCTAGCTTACACAGCGACCCGTCCCCGCTTCATACGGTCGCGTTCCACCACGTGACAGCGTCACAGCGGCCCGCTCACCCCTCGGCGTCGCCCCTCCCATGGATGCTACCCTCTTGCCCGTCCTCATCGGTGCGGCGGCTCTGCTGCTGATCGCCAGCGGCATTGCCCTCTGGGTGAGCCGTCGCCGCGATGCCCCGCGCTCGCGGATCGCGCCGGAGCGCCGTCCCGACGACTTGAGTACGCTCGGCATCGTCGATATCCGCCCGCTGGAGCGCACCGCTGCGTCGCCCGCCGCGGTTGAGGACGATGCCCTGGCGGTGTCGGAAGCCGAGGCGCACACACCCGCTGCCGAGACGACTGAAGAGGAGGTAGCTGTCCCAGAGGGCACTGGGATAGAGAACGAGGTGCTGGGCGCACACCAGCCGGTAGTTGAAGACCAAGCCCTCGTTGAGGAGGCCTCGCTGGAGGTGGACGAGTCTGGCGTCGCCCCGCCCGCGCAGACGGAGGCTCCCGTTGCGGGGGTCCCTGAGCCGGAGGCTCCCGCTGACGAGTCAATGGTCCTACCAGCGTCGTTCGTCGAGACCGACGGGACGCTCGGCGACGAGGTCCGTAGCGCGCTCGCCGAGGCGGGAGAGGAGGAACTCACCGAGGCCATCGCCGAGGTGGAGCGGGCCTCCGAGCGGGTGCCGCGCCCCGAGGACCTCGCGGACGAGGCCGACGACTTCTTCTTCGACCCCGCTGACCTCGACCCGGACACGCTCGAGCCCGTCCCCGTCCCCGATCCGCGCGACTTCGAGGAGGGCCTCGACCTGCCCATCCCGCTGCCGGGCGACGATATCACGCTCGTCCGCCGTCCGCCATCGCGGGCGCTGGCGCACCTCGTCGAGTCGATCTCGACGAGTCTCCGTGCGCAGACCGTCGCGGTGCTCCGCCACGATGCCAGCGCGCTGGCCTACGTGGTCGAGGCGCTCAAGAGTGAGCACCCGGCCGTCGTGGGCCTCGAGCGTTTCGCCTCAGCGGGGAGTGCCCTGCGCTCCGTCTTCGGCACCGAGCCGACCCTGTTGCGTGGGGCCAACCTCGATGCGCTGGGCTACTACGCCAACACGGACGCCGTCGGGCGGGCCTACGTGCAGCCGCTCACTCAGGAAGACACCCCCTCGCTCCTGCTCGTCGTCGACCTCGCACCCGACGCGCCGGGCTTCTCCGCTGGGGAGAAGCACCTCCTACGTCACTTCGCGAGCCTCTTCGGGCACCTCGCGGAACAGGAGGTTCCAGCCTGGTTCGCAGCCCCGCCTGCCGAGGCGCTTCTCGACCTTCCCGCCGGGCCGCCTGCTCCCGCGCCTGCGGAGGCGTCCGAGTCGGCTCCCATCGTCCAGGCAGCGGACACGACAGAAACGGAGGGGCCCGCGGTACCTAGCGCTGCTGAGGATCCTGTGGTGGTCGACACAGCGCTGAGCCGTGAGGACGAACACCGCGAGGACGAGGCGACGCCAGTGGAGCAGACTGGCTACCCGCATGCATCGGACGCGCCTGCCCACGCGGAGGAGAGCGGAACGCCAGTAGCACGGCGCGTGATCGTGGCCGAGGAGATGGCCCGTGCCCGGGCTCGCCAGCACCCGCTCGCGCTTGCGCTGGTTCACCACACCGAGGCCGAGCACCTGGCCGAGCTTGGGGCCACCGCTGTGGAGGACACCGACACGGTGCTGCGGGAGCACCTGGAGCACTCGCTGGCGCTCGCCGACGGCCGCCTCGAACCCTTTGGCGAACTCCTCTACGGCGTGTTCTACTACGGCCGCGCGGCCGACATCGAGGCGTGGGTCGAGCTCGTACGGACGACGCCTGCCCGCACCGGGGAGACGCTGCCGCTGGCCGTGGGCGTGGCGCTCTACCAGGACCGCCACCAGACCTCGGACCAGCTCCGCGCGGACGCCGTGCAGGCACTCACCGACGCCTACGACGCGCAGGTCGGCTGCGTCATCCTCGAATGAGCCGACTTACGCCATCGAGCCCGCCGCTCTTCGTCACGATCGTGCTCGACGGAGTCGGCATCGGCCACGCGCCCGACGCGGCACGCTACGGCGACGCCGACGCCCACACGCTCGCCCACGTCTGCGAGGTGGCCCGGCCAGCGCTGCCGCACCTGACGCGCCTCGGCCTCGGCACGCTCGATACGCTGGTGGGCGTTCCAGCGGTAGATGCCCCCGCTGCTAGCACGGGCACCCTGACGGAGACCTCCGCCGGGAAGGACTCGACGACGGGTCACTGGGAGCTGGCAGGCGTCCCGCTCGACGCGCCGTTCCCGACCTACCCCGACGGCTTCCCCGACGACCTCGTGGCAGTGTTTCTGGATGCGACGGGCTGCCGAGGCCTCCTGGGCGGTCTGCCTGCTTCCGGCACCGCCGTCATCGAGGAGCACGGCGCGGCGCACCTCCACACGGGGGAGCCCATCGTCTACACGTCGGCGGACAGCGTCTTTCAGATCGCGGCCCACACGGACGTGATCCTGCTGGACCGGCTCTACGCCCTCTGCCGCATCGCGCGCGACGAGGTGTGCGTCGGTCCGCACGCGGTGGGGCGGGTCATCGCGCGGCCGTTCGTCGGGGAGCCGGGGGGCTTCACGCGAATCTCGGAGAAGCGGAAGGACTTCGCGCTGCGCCCGCCCGTGCCCACGCTGCAGGAGCGGCTTCAGCAGGGCGGCGTCTGCACCGTCGCCGTCGGCAAGATCGGCGACCTCTTCGCGGGCGTCGGGTTCGACCAGAGCACGAAGACGCGCGACAACGCCGAGGGCATCGCCGCCACGCTCGCCGCGATGCGCGAGGCAGCAGCCGGCACGGCCCCGACGTTCATCTGGACGAACCTGGTGGACTTCGACCAGGAGTACGGCCACCGCAACGACCCGGAGGGCTTCGCGCGGGCGCTCGAAGCGTTCGACGCGGCCGTGCCTGCGCTCGAAGCGGCGCTGCCGCCGGGCGGTCGGCTCGTGCTCACCGCCGATCATGGCAACGACCCCACCACGCCGGGCACCGACCACACCCGCGAGCGCGTACCACTGCTTGTCTTGGGTGGTTCTCCTCGGGCCCTCGGCGTCCGGTCCACGTTCGCCGACCACGCGGCGACGGCCGCGGCGTACTTCGGTGTGCCCTGGTCGGGACCAGGGGCGTCATGGGGCGCTGTTGGCACGGATCCTGCCTGAGCCGTTCCCGCAATCCTCCAGCGGCGTCGCGTGCGGAAACGGGAGAGAAATCATCCCCATGCATTCCAAAACGAATGCATGTGTGCAGGTCGGGCGGCTGTCTCCATCCACGCTAGTCCTGTCTATGCTCGCGGCTTTCGAATCGCACAGCTTCCGAAACGGAAGCATCGGCGTGTTCGTCGGGATGCTCTTTCCCCTAGCGGGGATGCTCCAGGCGTCGATCATGCTGTGGGGGGACCTCACCCTAGCGACCCTGATCGCGTCGCAGCAACGGGTCCCGCTGCTCTGGATCCTCAACGCCGTCCCCTTAGTCCTCGGCGCGATGCTGTGGCTCACCGGGCGGCAGCGGGAGCGCTACGAGGAGGTGGTGCGTGACCACGAGACCCGCGACCGCGAACTAGCGGCCGAACTCCGTGCGCGTGTCGCCGAGGTGGAGGAGGCGCTGAAGGCCAAGGACGCGATGCTGTCGGTGGTCAGCCACGAACTCCGGACGCCGCTCACCATCGTGCTGGGCTACGCCGAGATCAT
>JBCCRG010000344.1:0-4628 GCA_039208155.1 Bacteroidota bacterium
CTGCACGAAGGCCGTCGTGATTTCGATCTCGTCGCGTTCGAGCAGCACGTCGCTCATCTTGCGGTTGAGCGCCGCGATGTCCGCGTCGGGGCGGAGCGTCACGTAGAGCTCCATGGCGTTGTTGCCCCAGTCCATGACCCAGTCGTTGCGGGAATAGAACTCCGAGGCAGGCGCGACCCACTCGAACGTCATCGACGCGCTCGCGGGCGGATCGGCGGCCACGCCCGTCACGCGGGCCTCGTGGTCGTTGAGGCGCACAGCCTGCCCCATCGCGTCGTCGGGCTGCGTCTCGGCTCCGAACAGCTTGCGTGCCATCGATTCCGTGACGACGATCCCATCGGGCTGCGTGAGCGCGGTGGCCGGGTCTCCGGCGAGGAGGTCGAAGGCGAACATCTCGAAGAACGGCGCGTCCGTCCAGAAGCCGCGCGCCCAGAACTTCTCGACGCCCGATGCCACCACCTGCTCGCCCTCGTAGCGCAGCATCATCGCGTGCTCGACCTCGGGGTAGTTGGCGCGTAGCTCTTCCGCGAGCGGCTGCGGCGCGACGGTCCAGGTCAGCACCGTCTCCCCTTGGTCGAACGAGGCCGTGCGCAGGACCTGGTAGAGGTTGTCGCTGTGCATCTGGTCCATGCGCAGTTCGTCCTGCACCGCATAGAGGATCAGGAACGCGGCCGCAAAACCGACGGCGAGGCCGGTCAGGTTGAGGGCGGAGTACGAGGCCTGCCGGCGGAACGCGCGCAGCGCGGCGATCAGGTTGACTTTGAGCATAGTCGGACGACTCAGGACGAGAGCACGGGTAGCGCGGCGCGGCTGCCGCTACGAAGCGGCTCTGTCTACGTCAACCCGTGTGCCACCCCAGCTCTAGCCTACCGGACGCGCTCTTCCCTCCTCAGACTGTGCGCCATCGCACACTGCGCAGGCGGCTCCGCCCGTTGGCGGCACCCTAGGATGGGGGGGCATAGCGGTGTTCAGAGACGTTGGTTGTAGCTCCTCTCCTGGACAGGGCAGCGCATGCGCTGCGGGGTTTCCCTGTCTTTCCGGGGTGAGAGCGGTCGATCATTGCGCTCCGATGCCGCTTCCGTGCCAGCCTGGATCTACCCCCTCTAACTCCCTCCCCGCCTGCGCGGGGACAGGCTCTGTCCAGGGGGAGAACTGTCCGTGCTCATGCCGATCAACCTCACTAAACACCGCTGTAGTGAGGAAGGAATGGATCGGTGACGAACGCCTTACTCCCTGCCCTCCACGCCCTACAGCGTGCTTGGCGCGCATCGATGACGCACCGTATCGCTCCTCAGCGCGCACCCATCTCGGCGTCCTCGGGGACGGGCTGCAGCGGACCTGTGTGCGACGCACGCGGGACGAGGTGCAACGTCGTCTGCCGCCCGTCGATGTACCACACGGTCTCGCCGTCGAAGTAGGCATCCTGTTCGAGCATGATGCGCACGGGCTGGTCGTCCCACTCGGGGATCGGTACGGCGGCGTTGAGTTCGATGGAGTGCGCCGTGTTGGGGTAGAGCGGGTAGTCGCCTTTACCGGGCACGCCGCCCTGCTTGTCCCACATCCCGATGGCCGGGCCCGCGCCGTGGCCGTGGTAGCCGAGCGGGTGCGTATAGATCGTCGCGTCTATGCCCTCGCGTTCGGCCTGCGCGAGCGCGGCGGCGAGGATCTCGTTGCCGGTGCGCCCCGCCGCGAACTCGTCGGTGAGAATGTCTTGGAGCCGGTTGCCGACGACGAGCGCGGCCTTCAAGTCGTCCGGGGCGTCGGCCTCGCCGGGACGCAGGACGTAGGCGTGCTCCTGCGTGTCGGTGTTGAGGCCGAGGTAGGTGATCCCGAGGTCGACGTGCAGCAGGTCGCCGGGCTGGATGGTAGCGTTGCCGCTGCCCCAGTCGGAGAAGTCGCCGCTGCGGGGGCCGCTCGTGGCGCGCTGGACGGACACGCTCGGGTGGAACCACGTCACGAGGTTGAGGGCGCGGATGCGCTCGCGGTACCACCACTCCACGTCCTCGACTGTCGTCACGCCGGGTGTGATGACCTGCTCGGAGAAGCCCTCGGCGATGATCGCCTGCGCGATCTTGACGATCTGCGGATAGACCACCATCTCCTCGGGGATGCGCGTCTCCAGCCAGCCAATCGAGAGCGCCTCGCCTGACACGATGCGGTCGCGGTGGGCCTCGGAGAGCGCCGCGTTCACCCCGTCGAACTCGGTGGCGGTGAGGCCGTCAGCGAGAGCGAACGTCGTGGAGCGGTTGAGCGCGATGCGCTGCGGGTCACGTTCGGCGATGAGCTCAGCGACGCGCGCCCACTGGTCGGGCTGCGTGTCGGGGTCCCACGCCGCCGGGAAGGCGTCGCCGACGGCGTAGCGCGCGATGGCCAGGCGTTCGACGCCGAGATCGTTTCCATCGGCATCGCTGCCCCGATCATGAAACAGCAGGATGGTGCGTCGGCGCGCGTTGAGCCACGTCGCGGGCAGCATCGTCTTGAGCACGGGGTCCTCGTTGTACTCCCGCGCCACGAGCACCCACATATCGACGCCCTCGCGCCGCATCAGCATCGGCACGACGGTGTCGAGGCGGCGCTCCAGCCAGGCGTCGCGGACCTCCGCGCGCTCGCGCATCGAGAGGATCGCCGGGATCGGCTCTTGCGCCACCGCGTCGCGCGGAATCAGCAGCAGGACGGCGAGGAAAAACAGGACGCGGCGCATGGAAATCGGAGTCGGGCGGAATGGATCGTCCCAACGTACGGCCCGGCGCGTCTTCCCTGCCCTCGCTGAGCGTCACCAAGAGTACTCGGCACAACGACTATCTTCGTCGGCAGAAACACGCCAGCTCCCCTTACCTCGACCGAGGCACCACGCATGGAAATCGGCCTGGACAGCTTTGCCGGCTACCACCCTCAACCCGGCGTGGACGGCGGCCCTGCCCGCAGCAAAGCCATGAGTGAACTGCTCGACCGTATGGCCTACGCGGACGAGGTCGGCCTGGACAGCTTCGGCATCGGCGAGCACTACCGCGAGGAGTTCCTCGATGCGGCCCCCGCCGTCATCCTCGCTGCCGCCGCCGCGCGGACGACGCGCATCCGGCTGTCGAGCGCCGTCACCGTGCTCAGCGCCGCCGACCCGGTGCGGGTCTTCCAGAGCTTTGCGACGCTCGACCTCGTCTCGCAAGGGCGCGCCGAGATGGTCGTGGGCCGCGGCTCCTTCACCGAGTCGTTCCCGCTCTTCGGCCTCGACCTCAACGACTACGACGCGCTCTTCTCGGAGAAGCTCGACCTGCTGCTTCAGCTTCGCGACCAGGAGGTCGTCACGTGGTCGGGCCAGTTCCGCCCGCCGCTGCGCGCGCAGGCGATCTACCCTCGTCCCCTTCAGCAACACCTCCCGATCTGGCTAGGCGTCGGCGGCACGCCCGCATCGTTCGTGCGGGCCGGGATGCTCGGGCTGCCGCTGATGGTCGCCGTCATCGGCGGTGAGACGCACCGCTTCCGCCGATTCGTCGATCTCTACCGGGCGGCGGGCGAGCAGGCAGGCCATCCGCCGGAGCGCCTGAAGGTAGGCCTCCACTCGCTCGGCTACGTCGGGGAAAGTTCGCAGCAAGCCGTTGCGGACTACTATCCGGGCTATGCTGAGACGTTCACGCGGATCGGCCGTGAGCGCGGCTGGCCGCCCGTTACACGGGCGCGGTTCGACGCGCAGAACGACCCCACCGGCGCACTGTTAGTCGGCGGTCCCGACGAGGTGGCGGAGAAGATCCTGCGCCACAGCGAGGCCCTCGGCGGCATCGACCGGTTCACGTTCCAGATGGACAACGCGGGCCTGTCGCACGAGCAGCTGCTGCGCGCCATCGAGCGCATCGGCACGCAGGTCGCGCCGCTCGTGAAGGCCGGGACCGCGCAGCCCGCGTGACATCGAGTCGCTAGGGTAGTCGCGCGTTCATCACCCATGGGCATAGTTGCTCAAACGTGTCCAGAGTCCCCATTGCTGCTTTGGAAGCCTCGTTTTTGTCATCCCGGACTTGATCCGGGATCTCTGACGAGCGACCTGATTCGCGACATCAATGAGATGCTGAACAAAGTTCAGCATGACAAGAGTTAGCCAGCCATGCGAACCGCCCCCGACCGCCAGCCTAGCGTACGGTGAACGTCGCCTCCTGATCGCCGACCATCACGGTGAAGTCGCCGGGCTCGACGATCCACTCGAGGTCAGTCCCGACGAACGCGAGGTCGTCGCGGTCGAGGGTGACGGTCACGACGCGACGCTCGCCGGGGGCGAGCGCGATTTTCTCGAACCCGCGCAGTTGCTTCACGGCGGGCGTGATCGAGGCGACGAGGTCGCTGACGTACCAGAGCACGACCTCCTCCCCGTCGCGGTCGCCGGTGTTGGTTACGGTCACCGACACGGTCACGGTCTCGTCGGCGCTCATCTCGGTCGCGGAGAGCGTTAGGTCGCTGTAGGCGAAGGTGGTGTAGCTCAGGCCGTGGCCAAACGCGTACTGCGGGTTGTAGGTCGGCTCGTCCTTGTTGTTGACGAACTCCTCGCCGGGCGTGCGGTCGTAAAACAGCAGCGACCCCGTGTAGCGCGGATACGTGAACGGCAGCTTGCCGCTCGGGTTGACCTCGCCGTAGAGCACGTCGGC
>JBCCRG010000345.1:0-4597 GCA_039208155.1 Bacteroidota bacterium
CCGCGGCGTCTCCGTCAATGGCCCCCTCGTGCCCGCAGCCCAAGGCACGAGCGTCGTGTGGCTCATGGAGCCGCATCCGAAGCCGGTCGTCGTGGACGGGGCCGTCACCATCCGCACCATCGCGGCGTTCTCCGTCACGCTGGACCACCGCCTCGTCGATGGGCACCACATCGGCCAGTTTATCACCGGCGTCGCGCGCCGTATGCAAGAGCCAGCCGTCCTCGACGCTCCTCCTGCCCTGGCTTCGCCCACCTCGGTAGCGTCCCAGTAAAGGCTGCCGCTACGCAGCGTCCGGCTCAGGCGGGGGAGCCCCGTCTCTGGGGGATCTGGCTCCAGAGCTATCGTCTCCCTGCTCCGAGTGGGAGCATCCGGCTTGCGCACGCAGGGCACGCAATCGTGCCTGCAGCGATGCGATGGCCTCAGGATCCGCGAGGCGGGCACGGACCTCCTGGATCGGCAACGCGGCAATCGTGCGGTCCCCGACGCTCAAGGCATCGTCGTCGTCAAACTGAGCGAGCCGCTGCGCTACCCACGTCGCGGCGAGTCGCCGCTGCTCGGGCGCAGGGGCGGGCGTGCCAGTCGGCTCGTCGCGAGGGCCACGCATGCCCTCGCCCCCGGGAGAATCCTCGGACGGAGATGAAGACGGGGACGTGGCAGGCATGCGGGAGGGGAAAGACGAACGAATCCGTGACGGAAAGCTACGTCGCGTGCGACCGGGCCCGATGTGCAGCGGGCACATCGCCTCCGTCGGCGCTGAGGCAGTCAGCCATGCGTCGGTGGAAGCGGCGCTTGATGTTGCGGATCTCCCGAATCGGCCGGTCCATGAGCGCGGCGATATCGAGGGGCTTGAGGCGGGGGTCTTCGAAGAGCAGCGTCGCGAACGTGATCAGGTCCTGGTCGCCGTCGAGGAAGTCAAGGATCGTTGCTTCGATGAGCCGAACCTGGGCGGGGTCATCGAAGGGCAGCGCCATGCTGTCGAGGTCAAGGCCGAGCTGTTGCAGACGCGAGCGGGCGAGCGCATTCGAGGCGAGGCTGCGGACGGCCTCGCTGAGAAAGCGGTAGGCGTCCACACCGGACGGCCAGGTGCGGCGTCCCTCGAAGGCAGCGGTGATGGCATCATTCACGAGGTCTTCGGGGCTAGGACTTCCCGGAGCGCGGTGCATCTGCCAGGTGCCATGGAGGCGCTCGGCGAACAGAAGCAGGCGGGGTAGGAGGTCGTCCCAGTCGAGCAGGGTGAGGCGGGCAGCCTGGCTCATGGAATAGGAAGCAGCGGCGGGCGAAGGTGGACTGCCAACGTAGCGGCCCGCGCTACTTTTTCCCTGGTGTAAATACAGGATTTTGGCCTGGAGAGCCTGGCCCCAGGCTACCGCCACGCAGCCGCACGTCAGGCGAACGTGCGCATGGGGCTCGTCCACGCATCCGTGCGGTGGAGGCCTACCTCCGGAAACTGCGCGCCGAGGTAGTCGACCAGAATCTGCTCGGTGACGCGCTCCGTCTCGTAGTGCCCTGCGTCGACGAGCGCCATCGTGGAGCGGCCTTCGGTGTCGAGCACGTCGAAGAACGTGTGGTAGGTCACGTCGGAAGTGACGTACGCGTCGGCTCCGGCCCGCAACGCGTGAGGGATGAACCGGCTGCCGGAGCCGCCGCAGACGGCCACAGTCTGGATCATCGCCCCGTCATCGCCTGCGTAGCGCAGCGCACCCGCGCTGAGCCGCGCGCGTACGACCGCCAGAAAATCCGCCAGCGGCAGCGGAGCCGGGAGCGCGCCGACAGCCCCGTAGCCTGCACGCGTCGCCGCCTTGTCGAGCGCGTAGACGTCGTAGGCCACCTCCTCGTAGGGGTGCGCCTCGGTCATTGCCGCAACGACGCGGGGTAGGGCCCACCGCATCACCTCCGCCTCGATGCGCAGTTCCTCGACCGATTCGAGCGGGCCGCCTGGCGTGCCGATGGTAGGGTTCGCGTGGGCGTTCGGGCGGAAGTGGCCCGTGCCCTCCGAGACGAAAGCGCAGGCGTCGTAGTCGCCGATCTGCCCAGCTCCTGCCTCGGCCATCGCAGCCCGGACGGCGTCGGCGGCGTCGCGTGGCGCAAACGTGACGACCTTCACGAGCGCATCGGGTTGTGGCACGAGGAACTGCGGGTTTTCGATGCCCAGCTGCTCGGCGAGTGCGAGCGAGACGCCCGCCGGGGCCGCGTCGAGGTTGGTGTGCGCGGCGTAGTACGCGATGCCCGCTGCCGCCAGCCGCAGCACGAGCGCACCGACCGGGTCGGTCGCTACGACGCGCTTCTGCGGTGTGAAGAGCAGCGGGTGGTGCGTCACGATCAGCTCCGCGCCGAGCTTCTGCGCTTCCGAGACAACCGCTGGCGTGAGGTCGAGCGCGACGAGCACGTTCGTCACCGTGCGCGCCGGGTCACCGACGAGCAGGCCCACGTTGTCGAAGTCGGCGGCCATGCCGCGCGGGGCCCAGGCTTCGAGGGCACAGGCGAGGTCGGAGACACTGGGCATGGCGTTGGGCGGGACGAGAGCTAGGCGAGGAGTGCGCGGAGGGCAGCGAGGTTCGCGGCCTCGTCGAAGAGCGCGCGGACGGGCACCGCGAAGCCCTCGACGGCCGCGCTCACCAGCTCGCCCGACACCGACTTCATGCGAAGCACGTAGGCTCCGTCGGCGCCCCGGACGTACTGCTCCACATCCTCGGCGATGGGATCGACCAGCCAGTACTCGCCGACCTCGTGCAGGGCGTAGTCCTCGAACTTGATGCCCCGGTCGCGGGCCTCGGTGGACGGGCTGAGCACCTCCACGGCGAGGTCAGGCGCAGGGAACGTGAGCGTGTCGGGCGTGATCTGCGCCGCTTTCTCGACGCCGAAGAAGCACACGTCGGGCTCGTAGTCGTTGCGGGTGAGCGCGATGAGTGACTTCTCGACGCCGACCCAGCCGAGGTCGTGCAGCGCGACGTAGGTGTCGAGCAGCTTCAACAGGCGCTTGACGACGGAGGTGTGGCGGGCGCGGGCGGGGGAGTGCATGATGGTCTCGCCGCCGATGAACTCGGCTTTCTGGCTGGGGGTGATCGTGTCGCGAAAGCGGGCACGCGCTGCCGCCTCCTCGGCGACGGTGCGCTGAAGTTCTTCCACAAGGCGCGGCAGGTCGGGGGCCGCGAGCAGCGAGTCGGGGATCGGGGTCATAGCATCAGCGAGTCGAATCGGCAGCAGCGTTCTCCATCAACGCGACCCGGCTGCGCTGGATTCACCAGGGCGTCCCCGTCCAACGGCCTCGCTCAGTCCACGACGCCGGGCTCAGTCCACGACGCCGGTATTGTCCGGGCGCGCGGCAAGCTCGATGCCTTCGCGTTCGTCCACGAGGGTGAGCAGCGCGGCCCCGATCACGAAGAACACCAGCACCACCGCGACGCCCGCCCGCTGCGTCTCGAAGGTCGTCGTGAGGATGCCGAAGAGGAGGGGGCCCATGAACGCCGTCAGCTTGCCCGAGAAGGCGAAGAAGCCGTAGAACTCCGTCTCCTTGTCGTCCGGCACGAAGCGGCCCAGCAGCGAGCGGCTCGCCGACTGGTTCGGCCCGGCCGCGAGCCCGACGAGGATGCCCGCCGCCCAGATCATCGCCTTCGTCTGGCCAAACACGGCGACGAGTGTGGCGATGGAGAGCAGCACGAGCGAGATGTAGAGCGTCGTCTTGCCGCCGATCTTGTCGTCCACGAAGCCAAACAGGAACGCGCCGAGCCCGGCCGCGACGTTGAGCGCCATCCCGAAGTAGATGATCTCCTCCGTCGTGAAGCCGAACGTGCCCGCCGCGTAGATCCCGCCGAGCGCGAAGATGGTCACGAGGCCGTCGTTGTAGAACAGCCGCGCGAGGAGCAGTCGGACGATCATTCGGTAGCGCCCTAACTCGCGCACCGTCTCGCCCATCTCGCTGAAGGCCGATTTGAACAGGCTGGCCGTGCTCTGGCGCACCTCTGGCTTGACCTCCTTGATGAAGAGAAACGCGGGGATCGCAAAGACCCCAAACCAGACCGCGACGAGTAGGTTGGTCGCGCGGACGTGCTCGCCCGCGGCCCTGTCTAGCCCGAACGGCGCGGCTTCGGGGAGGACGAACCCGAACAGGCCGACCGCGAGCGCGAGCAGGCCGCCGAAGTAGCCGAGCGCCCACGCCGTCCCCGAGACGCGCCCGATGCGGTCCGGCGGCGCGAGGTCCGGGAGGAACGCGTTGTAGAACACGAGCCCCATCTCGTAGGCGATGTTGGCGATCACGATGCAGATCAGCGCCGGGAGCACCTCGCCCTCGCCGAAGAAGAACGACACGGCCGTGGCCCCCACGCACACGACCGTGGCGATGCCGAGGTAGCGCTTGCGGTGGCCACCCCGGTCCGCCATCGCGCCGAGGAAGGGCGAGAGGACTGCCACCGCGATGGCCGTGAGCGTGATGCCGCGCGTCCAGAGCGCCGTGCCCTCGATCTCGTTCGCCGCGATGCCCTGCGTGAAGTAGGTCGCGTAGACGAACGTGACGACGAGCGTGGTGAAGGCGCTGTTGGCGAAGTCGTAGAGGCTCCACGCCCAGACGGCGCGGCGGTCGTAGGTCCGAGGCATGGAGGCG
>JBCCRG010000346.1:0-4594 GCA_039208155.1 Bacteroidota bacterium
ACCCGGCGTATGCCGACTCGCCACGGAAAGCTATCGTCTCGTTTAAAGCTTCGCGCTCGACGCCCTACGCCCGCTACGTGGACGCCCTCGACGCCGCGAAACTGGCCTACTGTGACGTTCGCGACGCCGAGGCCCGACGCCTGGGCGCAGCGAGCTACACCGCCTATCGAACCACACTCCCCATCGACGCCGCCGACCCCGTCTCCGAGCGCTACCCCGTGAAGCTCTCCCTCGCCGAACCCGACCCACGCTAGCCGCAATCTTGCTGTATCTGCGGTTTCGAGGTCTCCGACGGTTTCAGTGCGACGAAACACCGCTGAGATGCTGAACCGAGTTCAGCATGCCAAGGGCGGCAGTTCGAGGCGCTTTCACGCCTCCGCCGCACGTGCCTGCCAGCGTGCGGCCTCGCTCGGACGGCCCCACGTCTCGTAGAACGTGCCCAGGCGCTCAATCAGGCGACTCGCGTCGTAGTCGGCAGCCTCGTACATCGCATAGGCGTCGAGCAGAAGCGGCTCCGCCTCGGCATAACGCTCCTGCGCCTGGAGGCACAGCGCGAGGTTCTCCGTCGTGCGGGCGATGCGGATGTGGCCTGGCGGCAGCGCGCGTCCCATCCGGTCTAGCGCGTCCCGGAAGCCCGCCTCGGCATCGGCCAGCCGCCCTGCGTCGAGGAGCACGTTGGCGAGGAGGCTCGTGATCACGGCCACGCCGAAGAAGTCGTCGCCACGCGTCAAGCGGGTGCGTTCGAGCACGTCGCGGTAGAGGGCAATCGACTCGTCGTACTTGCCTTGGTCACGGAGCAACTCGGCGAGGTGCGTCTCGCGGACCTGCGTGTCGCGGTGGTCGTCGCCGAGGGCGGCGCGGATGACGCGCAGCGATTCGCGGTAGGCGGTCTCGGCCTCGTCGAGGCGGTCCTGGTTGCGGTAGATGCTGCCCAGCACGCCCAGCGACGCGGCGACGGCAGGGTGCCCATCGCCGAGGGCAGCGCGGCGGAGCGTGTAGGCTTCCTCGGCGGGAGCCTCGGCCTCGTCGTAGCGCTCGTGGGCACGCAGCACGATAGCGAGGTTGTTCAGCGTGAGCGCTAGCTCGAGCGTGTCTGGGGTGGGCTGGCGGCGCTCGCGGGCGGCGAGGTCGCGGAGGATGGTCTCGGCCTCGGCGGGACGACTCGTCTCCTCGTAAAGCTCCGCGAGGTCGCGCGCCGTCTGGATCGTACGCGGGTGCTGGTGGCCCTGGAGGCGGCGAAGCGTGGCGAGGGCGTCCTGATAGTGCTGCTCGGCGGCCTCGAAATCGCCTTCGTAGCGCGCGACGCGGCCCAGCGCCTGCTGCGTCTCGGCGAGGGCGGTGCTCGATGCGCCAGTATGTTCCCGGTGCAAGCGCAGCGCGTCGTCGAGCAACGGCTGCGCATCGCTGTAGAGCCCCATCTGCACGAACGCGCCGCCGATGGTGGTGAGGAGGCCCGCTTGGAGCGCGGGCTGGTCGGCGAGGGTCGTCTGCACGCGCGCGCCGCCGCGGAGCAAGAGGTCGCGTGCGCGGAGCGTGTCTAGGCGGACCGGGTCGTAGGGATCGACCGCAGTGAATACCTCTTCGAGGAAGGCCACGGTAGCCTCGGACTCGGCGAGCGCGCGGGCCGTCTGCCGCTGCTGGAACGCGAGCGCGGCCACGGCGGCCAGCGTCAGCACCGCCACGAGCGCGGTCGCTGCCACGCCCACCCGGTGCCGCTCGACGAACTTGCGCAGGCGATACGCGCGCGAGTCGGGCTGGGCCTTCAGGGGCAGACCGGTCCGTCGCCGCACGAGGTCGTCGCGCAGCGCCTCGGCGGAGGCATACCGCCGGGCCGGGTCGGGGTGCATCGCCGTCGCCACAAGCACATCAAGGTCGCCGCGGAGCGCACGGCGCTGGTCGACGGGTGCGGCGTCGCTCAGACGCTCAGGACCGTCCGGGCGTCGGCCTACGAGCAGCTCGAAAAGCACCACGCCGAGCGCATATACGTCCGTCGCCGTCGTCACGGCGCCGCCGTCACGCTGCTCGGGCGCGGCATACTCGGGCGTGAGGATGCGCTGCCCCGCCTGCGTGAGCGTGATGTCGGGCGCGCTGTCCAGTAGCCGAGCGATGCCGAAGTCGAGCAGCTTCGCCTGAGGCGGCCCATTGTTCTCGCCCTCAGCGACGAGGATGTTGCTCGGCTTGAGATCGCGGTGGACGACGAGGTGCCGGTGGGCGTACGCGACCGCCGCGCACACCTGCTCGAAGAGGGCGAGGCGGGCTTCCAGGTCGAGTCCGTGACGATCCGCGTAGTCTGTGATGCGGAGGCCGTCCACCACCTCCATCACGAGGTACGGGCGTCCGTCGGCCGCCGCGCCTGCGTCCAAGAGCCGGGCGATGTGCGGGTGGTCGAGCCCGGCGAGAATCTGCCGCTCGTGGCGGAAGCGGCGCAGCACCGCGTCGGTGTCTATGCCGCGCTTGACGAGCTTCAGCGCGACGGCCTTCTCGAAGGTGCCGTCGGCGCGAGCCGCGCGGTAGACCGTGCCCATGCCACCGCGCCCGAGTATGCCCTCGATCCGGTAGGGGCCGACACGCGTGCCCTCGGCGAGGTGCTCAGCCGTCTCGGCAGCGGTGGCCGCTTCTTGGAGGAGGTGCCCAGCGAAGTCGGTGGCGCTCTCGCCCAGCGCGTCCTCGGCACGGGCGTCGGCGTCGAGGAGGGCCGCGACGGTGTGGTAGAGCGCGGGGTCATCGCCGCAGGCGGCACGGAGAAACGCGGTGCGCTCGTCTGCGGGGCGGTCGAGTACTTGGGCGAAGAGGGTGTCGATCTCGGCCCAGCGGGCGGCGGTGAGGTGGTCCATCGGGGGCGCGGTTGTTTCCCGGTCTATCGCCGTTTACGCGGCGCACGGATCAGCGGCGGCCTGTGTGGGGAGACGGTGCTTGCAGGGTCCAGAGACGTTGCGTGCAACGTCTCTACGGGTGGCTGGGGTAGAGACGGTCCCGGTGCCATTGCAACGGGTTGTTGACGATGTAGCGCCGCGTGGCCTCCAGTTCGCGCTCGCTGCGGATGACGCGGTCCCAGAACCGTGGCTGCCAGGCAAAAGCCTCGTGTTCGTTCTGCCGCGCCCACCGCGTGACGGCTGACTTGTACGAGCGGACGATAGCCCCCAGCGACCCCGCCTTCGGCGAGCGATCCGCCATCGCTTGGTTCTTGACGCCACCACCCGATCCCCGTAGAGACGTTGCACGCAACGTCTCCTGATGCTGCAACGTCTCTGCATGCAACGATTCCTCGGGCGATGGCTCCGGTGAAACCACAGGCAGCAGCCCAATGATCGCGTGCACGTGGTTGGGCATGACGACGAACGCATCCAACACAGCGCGCTCCGCATGCTCAGGGATGGCTGCGCAGAACTGGTGCGCCGTGCGCCCTAGCCTCGAGAGTACCATCGTTCCCTCGCTTACCTCGCCGAACCAGCACCTCCGGTCTTTCGTGCAGATCACGATGTGGTACCATGCCGACGCCGCATAATCGTGGTCCGGCAGGCGGGTGCTTTCAACGCGATATCGGTTTCGGTAGAGCATGGCCTCAATGCGGGGTAGAGACGTTGCATGCCACGTCTCTGCATGCAACGTCTCTACCCGTGGGGGTCACGGGGGGACGGTGTATCCCCTTGCATCGCGTGGTAGAGCCAGGCGCGGGCGCGGCGCCAGTCGCGCTTCACCGTCGCCACGGAGCGCCCGGTGTGCGCGGCGATCTCCTCGTGCTGCAGCCCGCCGAAAAACCGCAGTTCGACGACCTCGGCGAGGCGCGCGCTGTAGGTCGCGAGCCGTTCGAGCGCGTGGTCGAGCGTGAGCAGGTCGGCCGCCTCGGCGTCGGCGCGCACGAGGCCGTCGCCCAGCGCCTCGTCGAAGGCGAGCGGGGCCTGGCCGCCGCCTCGTTTTTGCGCGGTGCGGTCGCGGGCGTAGCTCACGAGCACGAACCGCATCGCCCGCGCCGCGAGCGCGAAGAAGTGCGTCCGGTCGGCCACCGTGGGCGACTCGCCGGCTGTGAGCTTGAGATACGCCTCGTGGACGAGCGCCGTGGTGCTGAGTGTGTCGCTCGGGCGATGGCGGCGCAGCCGCGCATGGGCGAGCTGCCGCAGTTCGTCGTAGAGGCGCGGGAAGAGCCGGGCGATCGCGTCGTCGTCCCCGTCGCGCGCGTCGTGGAGGAGTTGAGTCGTGGTTGGTTCGGCCCGCATGGTCGTGGAAGGCTGACACGGCGAAAGTACGGTCCTCGTCCAGGAAATCGAGCACGTGGGGCGAGCGAGCCCACCACCCCTCGGGGGTTGCCCAAAAAAAGTGAGCGCGCTGTGATACGCCGCGTCACCCTTCCGCGATGGAGCACGCACAACCGGCTTCCTCCTTCGACGCCCTGAACTCATGCGCTTCTGCTCCCTTCTCCTCCTCCTGCTCGTGGCGGCCCCCGCCTTCGCCCAGACGGGCTATACCTGGCGCGGCGGCGACGGCTCCTGGTTCTCGGACGCCAACTGGTCGCCGTCGGGCATCCCCGGCGTGGCCGACACCGCCTACGTCGAGAGCGGGCGGCCCGACCTCGTCCGCGACACGACCGTCGCGCGCC
>JBCCRG010000347.1:0-4593 GCA_039208155.1 Bacteroidota bacterium
AGGGCGTCGGGGTTCAGGCGCGCGGCCGTCCACAGCAGCATGGGCCCCATCAGCAGGAAGCCGACATCGACCGTGAGGATGCCCCACCAGCCGTTCGCGGCGGCCGTCCAGGGCCATATACCGCCGAGTACGCCGCTGGCCACGGGCACGAGCAGGCTCAGCACCCCGCCGAGCGCGAGCTGCCACCGCGCCGCCCACACCGCCGACGGGCCGAAGAACGCCGCCAGAGCCAGGACCGCCCACGTCGCGAAGAGGGCCACGTGCTCCCACGTCTTGAGCGCTGGCAGGTCGATGGGCAGCGCGGCCGTCGTGAGGAAGAGCACCGGCACGGCCGCCACGAGGCCGCAGCCCGTCCCCACGGTGAGCCGTCCCAGGACGCGGTGCAGGCGCGGCGTGGCACGTGGATCCTTCGGACGCCGGACGAGCACCCAGAGGATGTTGCCCGTGAGGATGACCGCCGCCGTGGCGAGCGCGAGGAAGAAGTAGAGCACCTTCACGAAGCCCCCGCCGAAGAGCGCGTAGTGGAGGTTCGTGATGGCGGCGGCCGTCCCGCCCAGCGCGGTCGGGCGCATCGGGTCGAGGCCCGCGAGGTACTCGCCCGTTGTGGCGCTCAGGATGATCTGCGGCGCGCGGGTGAGGCTACCCGAGGCGTCGCCGTAGACCTGCGCGATGGCCGCTTCGTCGTTCCAGACATGGACGTAGACGAGGGTCGGGTCCACCTCGTCCCACGAGGCAGGCAGGGCGTCCTCGATGGCCGAGAACGAGAGCATCTCAGCGGGCACGCCCGTGGCCTCGTGGGCGGGCATCTCGAACCCGTTGAGCGTCGCATCGATGGCCTCGGCATCGCCGCCAAACACGACGAGCACCGTCGGCCCAAGCAGGATGATCACCAGCGCCAGGAAGGCCCCTGTGATGGCGTACATCGCCGCGAAGGGCAGCCCGATCAGCCCCAGCACCGTGTGTGCATCGGCCAGGCCGTCGCGGAGGCGGCCGCGTGGCCGGAAGGTGTGCCAGTCCTTGGGCAGCTTGCGCAGGTGAATCAGGATCCCGCTCACCACCGCAAACATGAAGAAGATGGCGATGAACCCGGAGACGACCTCGCCCCAGAAGCCGCCCTGGCCAAAGAAATGGAGCGCATAGAGGATCTCCGAGAGCGCGCTCCGCCCGATGCGTTCGCCTACAGGCAAGTCGAAGGTCTCGCCCGTGGTGGCGTTGACGTAGGCCTGCACGGTGCGCGTCGTGTCGCCGTCCGGCGTCTGGTAGCGGACGAAGTAGTAGGGCCGCCCGCGGAAGGGGTAGCTGACCTGGACATCGCTCCCGTCGGCGGGCATCGCCTCGGCGAAGAACGGCGCGACGATGTCGTCGACGTTGAGGCGGCTCTCGGCCGTCGCCGCCGCGGCAGGACGCATCCCGGGGTCGGCCCACATGTGCAACTCGGCGCGGTAGAGCGCAAACGCCCCCGCGTAGAAGATGACGAAGAGCCCTAGCCCGATGATGATGCCGGTCACCGAGTGGGCGTCCCAGAACAGCTTGAACGCGCGCGGCCCGACGAGCTTTTTCGCCCCATCCTGCTTCGGGCCGCCCTTCCCCGGACCCGAGGGCGACGTACCGGAAGATACCGGAGGTGAGGAGGCGGGTGGACGGGTAGCCGTGCTCATCGGGAACGGGAGAACGCAGGCGAGAGGGTGGTACCGGAGGCGTTGCGCCAACTCAGCCAGGCAGGCTGGGATCCCCCGGGCGTCGTCGTCGGCGCGCCCGGGATCGAGGCAGGACTTACAGGAAGGTGGCGAGGGCGATGATCGCCCCGAGCAGCAGCGACGTGCCGCCGACGCGCAGCCACGCACGCCGACCGTTCTTGGCGAGCACCGCCCACGCGATGAGCGCCGCCCACATCGGCACGGAGAGCACCACGGCGATGGATACCGCGGCGCCGACGGGCACGCCCACGAGCGGCAAGGCCGAGCCGAGGGCCAGGCCAAAGAGGAGAAAGCCGACGAAGCCGCCCAGGAGCGCTGCCGTGGTCTTGCCCCAAGCCTCGCCGCGGGTCCAGGTGTGCTTCATGGGTGTGTTCGTTAGTCGGAGGGAGCGCTGTCAGAAGCCGGGGGCCGCGACGGCGGAGGCCCCGGAGATGGTAGCCCCGGAGGCGATGGCTCCCCAGGCGGTGGCCCCGGAGAGGGTGGCATGCCTGGAGGGCGGGCCACTGGGCGCCCCGGCGGCGGCCCTGCCACGGGGTTGGCGGAGGGCGGTAGGCCGGGCAGCCGGGGAGTGCCTGGAGGCCGGGCACCGCCCGGCGGGGGAGCGCTGCCCGGCTGAATAGCGCCGACTGGCGGAGGAGCACCACTGCGTCGCGGTGTCGCCTTCTCCGCCTCGGGCAGCAGAAACGGGCCCGTCACCGCCAGCAGCGACGCCATCGCCATCATCACCGTGATCACGAGCGCAGGACCCGCGCCTGTGCCGGTGCCCAGGTACGAGAGTACGAACGCCACCACTGTCAGCACAGCACCAGCCGCGAGGAGCGGGCGTGCAGGCCCGAGTGCCTGCGACTGGCGCCCCGGCGCAGCGGCGTAGAATGCCCCGTAGGCGAGCGCGGCGAGGACGAGCGAGAGCGGCGTCATGGCAGGGACAGGAAGAGCACTGCGCCCACCAGAGCGCGGTGCCCAAAGCGAGCGTCTACAGTTCCACGTCGAGGCTCAGCCCGACGATGCGCGGCGGCGTGATCACCGTCACGATCTGCTCCGACGGCGTGAGAAACGCGATGTCGCGGGCGGTCGTGTCGAAGAGGTTGCGCGCGAAGGCCGTCACGCGAGCACGCGTGCCCCGGACGTCGAAGACGTAGCCGACTTGCCCGTCGACGAGAGCGTAGTCGCCGACGCTGAGCCGCTCGTCGTTCTGCGGAACGCCGTTGGCGTCGAGGAGCGTCCCGACCTGGGTGAGGATCTCGCCGGTGTAGCTCACGTTGAGCCCGGCGAACACGCCTGCGCCTCGGTCATAGATCAGCCCCGCTGCCAGCGTCTGCTCCGGCGAGCCCGGGAAGCGCAGCCCCTCAAGGTTGACCGGGACGTTGACGCCCAGGTTCGGGTCCTCGACGAAGGTCGGGAAGTCGTCGAACTCGGTCTGGGTGAGTCCCAACGAGCTGTAGAGCGTGAGCCCGCGCGTGGGCACGGCCCGGATCTCGAGCTCGCCGCCGTAGAGCGTCGAGGCCCCCGCGTTCTCCGTCCGCGACAGGAAGAACGCGTTGCCGGGGATCGGGACGCGGACCTGCTGGTCGCGCCAGTCGGTGTAGAACACGTTGGCGTTGACGATCAGGCGTCCGCCCAGCCACCGCGTCCGTCCGGAGAGCTCGTAGTTCCAGGTGTACTCAGGCTCGAACACGTTGAGGCTGTCCACCCCGAACGACTCGGCCCCGCCGGCGCGGTAGCCGCGCTGCACGGTAAAGCCAAGCGACGCGTCGGGCGTGAAGTCGTACGTGACCCCTACCTTCGGGAGGAACGCCTCGTACTCGGTGCTGAACGCCTCGGCCGTCGTGAGCGTGGCGACGGCGAACTCGGTTACGCCGAAGTCGATGCCCTGGGCGACGGCGGCCGGATCGACGCCGGGGATGGGCGGGAGGAGCGACGCGATCTGCTGGCCCGCCGTCACGCCCACGAACGAGACCGTCGGCGCCTCCTGCTGGCCGGTCACCACGTCGAGCGACTCGTTGTCGTAGCGGAACCCCGCCGTGAGCGTGAGCCCGTCGATGACCTCGTGGTTGACCTCGCCGAAGACGGCCAGGTTGCGCGTCTCGTTGGAGTCGAAGCCGAGGTCAACGGCGTTGATCTCGTACGGCAGGATCTCGAGGTCCGGCGGGAGGAGCGGCAAGAGCTCCGGCGGCGCGAGCTCGGGCAACAGTTGCGGGAGCAGGATGTCGGCGTCGGCCGTGAAGAAGACGTCGCCCTCGTCGCGCCGCGTGCGGTCGAACTCGAACAGGCCGTAGTACCCGCCGAGCACGGCCCGCGTCCGGTCGGTCTCGTAGTTCAGCCGGAGCTCCTGCGTGAAGTTGAACTCGTCGGTTTGGCTGCGCTGCTGGATGCCGGGGTTGCCGTCCGGGTTCTGGTAGGTGAGCCCGTCGATCCGGTAGTCCGAGACGACCGCGCCCGTGACCGACGTGAGGGCGAGCGCGGGCGTGAGGTCGTAGCTGGCTTCGAGCGAGAAGTTGTTCAGCGTCGTCTCCGTGAACGACGCGACATCGCCGTCGTTGGTGCGCGCGTCGAGGTCGGTGAGGCCCTGGAACGAGGCGGGCCGGTCGTACGAGAGCGTGTGCGTGGCGAGGACCGAGAGGCCCGGGAGCGCCGTCGGCGTGAAGAGCAGCCGCGAGCGGACGTTCCGCTGCGCAATCGTGTTCGTCCGCGAGAAGTCGTCGTCGATGGCGGGCACGTTGGTGAACTCGATGTCGCCGTCCTGCGCGCCGGTCTCCGCCGAGATGCGGAAGGCGAGCTGGTCGGCGAGGATGGGACCGGTGACCATGAGCGCGCCTTCGAGGGCGTCTTCGTTCCCGCCGCGGATGCGCGCCGCCGCGCCCCAGTCGAACGACGGGGCCGCCGAGCGGAGGTAGAT
>JBCCRG010000348.1:0-4589 GCA_039208155.1 Bacteroidota bacterium
GGCGGGGAAGGCAACAGGGAGGCGTTCAGCAGCGGCGGTACGGCCACGCTCGGTGAGGCTGATGGGCAACGCGTGGGAAGCTCTCCCCCTGGACAGGGGGAGGTGGAGGGGTTAGATCAAGGCTGGCGCAAAACTGCATCGAAGCAAGATGATCGACCACCCCCAGCCCCTCCCCCGCGTTCGCGAGGGCAGGCTCTGTCCAGGAGGGGAGCTAAGAGCAACGCTTCTGGCTACGGCTATACGTACGCCCATACGTTCGCACCTCGACACCTAGATCAAGCCCATCGTGAGCTTGGCCTCGTCGGAGATCATCTCCTGGTTGAACGGCGGTGTGAAGACGATCTCGACGGTCGCGTCCTCGCACCAGTCGAGTGCTTCGAGGCCGTAGCGCACCTGCTGCGGGAGCAGCTCGGCGGCGGGGCAGTTGGGCGCCGTGAGCGTCATCTTGACGTGCGCCGTCTGGCCCTCCACGTTGGTGTCGAGGCCGTAGATGAGGCCGAGGTCCCAGATCGGCACGGGGATCTCGGGGTCGTAGACGCTGCGGAAGACCTCTACCGCCTCCTGTTCGTGCGGGTCGAGGTGGTCGAGGTCGTTGCGGCCGTCGATGAGGAAGTCGCGATACATGGAGGCAGCCGGAAAGAGCAAGGCGGGAAAGAGGATCGTAATACCCCGACCGCTGGGGCAAGTTCAGGGGATTTTCGATTGGCGATTTTAGATTTCCGATTGTGTATCGAAATATGTAAATCGAAAATCCTAAATCAAAAATCGCACATCGTCAATCGCCAATCGACCCCAGTTCGACGCCCTCGGAGTACGCTACTTCGATGCCGGCTTCGCTGAAGGCATGCTTGACGCGGCGATGCACCTCGAACGTCACGGGCCAGTAGTCGTCTGGGTTCGCGTAGGGCCGCACGGCCAGCACGATGCTGTGGCTGTCGAACGCCTCGATGCCGATCTCCGGCGCGGGGTCCGTAAGCACGCCCGGCGTCGTGGCGAGCACCTGCTGGATGAGGGCTTCCACCTTCGGGTAGCTCTCCGCATACGGCATTGTCACGTTCAGCTCCAGGCGCACTTGCCCTTTCTTCGAGAAGTTGGTCAGGATGCCGTCGATGACCATCGCGTTGGGTACCACGAGCGTCTTCAGGCCCGGCGTCACGATGATCGTGGAAAAGATCTGGATGGCCTCGACGCGGCCGAACTGGTCCTCGACCGAGATCCAGTCATCGACCTGATACGGCTTAAAGACGAGGACGAGGATGCCCGCGGCGAAGTTGGAGAGGCTGCCCTGGAGCGCGAGGCCGACCGCGAAGCCCGCCGCGGCGAGGACGCCCACCAGCGCCGCCGTATCGACGCCCACGACGCCCGCCACGATGATGAGCAGGAACACCTTGAGCGCGATGTCGAGGAACGCCGACAGGAACGAGACGAGGGCCATCCCGAAGCCGGCCCGGTCGAGCGCGAGACCAACGACGCGCTTGAGCCGCTTGATGAGCCAGAACCCGACCACCAGGATCGCGACGGCCCCGGCGAGCTTGCCCACGACGGGTACGACGCTGTTGAGCAGGAATTCGCTCATGAACGACGGATCCAGGAAGGCTTCGAGGTCGGGGCTCGCGGCGTCGGTAGCCGCAGTGGGTGGGGCGGTGGTGTCGTTCTGCATGGCGGTAGGCGCTGAGTGGGGAGGCAGAAGCTAGCGAGTGCGCCCCCAGGTTGGCGCGTATTTCCGTTGACGGCGATGTGACGAAGGCGCTAAGCTCTGCGGCCTTGCTACAATCCCTCGTCCCGTACTGCCTCTGCCAGCCCAGCTACAGCCATGCCGATTCGGCCGTGCAGCGTGTGCTGCCTCCTCCTCGCGTTGGTCTACGTCCCAGCGGCCTGGGCCCAGACGGACCGTCCCGCCCCACCCGACTCGACGCAGGCCGAGGCGGTGCCGGAGCCGTCCCAAGCGGCCGCGTTCCAGCGGAGCCGCGTCCTGCTCACGTCCGGTACGATCCTCGTTGGCGTGATCGAGGAGGACCGCGCCGACGCCATCGTTCTGCGGGACGACGAGGGGTTAGTGACTACCATTCCGCGCGAGCGTATCCGCGAGGTCGGTCCCCTGCTACCTGGCGGCCTGCGTCGCTACGACCCATCGCGCACGCGCCTGTTCTTCGCGCCCACGGCCCGGACGCTGCCACGCGGGGCAGGGCGCATCTCGGCGTACTACTTCCTCCCGTCCATCGCCTACGGCTTCACCGACTGGCTGGACGTGTCCTTCTCGACGATCTTCCCGCCGTCCGCTATCAGCACGGTGAACGCGAAGGTACAGGTACTGCGCCTACCCTCGGTGCAGGTTGCTGTCGGAACTGCCGCCCTTTTGTCGCCCGGCAATGCCATTCTGTCCGTGTCGGGTGACGAAGAGTTTGGGAGCGTGGGGACGATGTACGGGATGGTGACGGTCGGCTCCGATGCCGGTGCGCTCACGGCGGGCGTATTCGGGGGCTTCGCTGTCGGAGAAGAGGGGACATCGGTAGCCCCGACGGCCATCGGCCTCCTCGGTCTCGAGCGCCAGATCAGCGACCAGACCAAGCTGGTGTCGGAGAACTACGTCATCGCCGTGGATGACTTCGCCGCAGTCCTGTCGCTCACAGGGGTGCGGTTTCTTGGGGAGCGGATCACCGTGGACCTGGCGGCCCTGCTCGGAGGCGGGCCTGCGGGCTTGGGCGCCTCGGCGATACCCTATGTCGGGGTCGCCTACAACTTCGGGCGCTAAGCCCCCACTGGGCGTGCACGTATGACGTGTTGGTAGGACCGGGCCCAGCGTGCTGGGTTTTCCTGGATGTACCGGCGGACGTGCAGGAACGCTGCCTCGTCGCGGACAATGCGCTCGTAGAAGTTGCGTTGCCAGACAGGCGAGGTCGCGACGTCCTCAGCCTGGGCGATCCGGTTAACGGAGACGGTCTTGAATGCCCCGACGAGACGACCGAGCGGGCGGCGCTCGGCAAGAGGCACGGTGTCCTGGATGCTGAGGAGCCCGTGCATGTGGTCCGGCATCACAATGAACGCATCGAGCGTCACGAACGGATAGCGGGTGGCAAGCGCCTGCCACGAGTCCTCGACGATCCGGCCGCGCTCGGTGAGTCGGACACGCTTCCCCACCACCTTGCCGAACGGATGCGGGTCGAGACCGTCTCGGCGCAGCGCGCAGACGGTGACGAAGTACCACCCCGCGCGGCGGTAGTCGTAGCCCGGAAGGCGGATGGAG
This sequence comes from Bacteroidota bacterium, assembly GCA_039208155.1. Lineage (GTDB taxonomy): Bacteria > Bacteroidota > Rhodothermia > Rhodothermales > Rubricoccaceae > JBCBEX01. The sequence goes on from JBCCRG010000348.1 coordinate 3,245, forward strand.
CGGCGACCCGGGTGGAGGCGCATGGCGGGGGAGGAACGTGGGAGGCAGGGGTGCGGAATGGGGTTCGTACAGACCCGCCGCGTGTCCCGACGTAACCCCGGTGGTGCCTGGACGCGACACGGTGCCCGAAGTGGGCACGGCGGTCGTCCGCGATGCGGTGCCCGTGTCGTCCGGGTCATGGTGCCCGTGTCGTCCGGGCCATGATGCCCGCGTGAGGCGTGGTGGGTGTTCGGGGTATGGTGCCCGTAGGGGCGGTTTGCAAACCGCCCCTACCGACCACGGTGCCGGATGCGACCACGGTGCCGGATGCGACCACGGTGTCCAGCGGTCCGCGTGCGTTCGACGACGGCCTGGGCGACCTGCCGCCCATCGACGCCTACGACGACCTCGGCGGCGATGAGGACGACTACATCGCCTCTGAACCGCTCATGCCGGCCCCCCTTCTCTCGCCTGCGCGGCTGCATCCGTCTCCCGAGCCGGTCCCGTCGTCGGCACCCGAGGCTGCGTCCGGGACTGCAGGCGCGGAGATGGACGAGGAAGACACCGACGAAGACCACCGTCCCCCTGTCGGCGGTGACGCGGCCCCGCTCTTTCCGGGCCTCTTCGATCCGCCCGCGCTACCGCGCTCCTCGGCTAGCCTCGGCGGCGACGGCTCGGCCGCAACCGGCGACAGTGCCGACGTTGCCATCGCCGTGCCGACCGATCTCCCTGGAGCCGACGACTTCGGCGTCTCGCTTGGGCGTGTGGAGGCGGCGTGGCCAGGGCTGCACGCCCGCGTCAAGGCCGAGCGCGTCCACATCGGGGCGCTGCTGACGAGCGCGCAGCCGCACCGCGTCCACCGCGGGGCCGTGGAGGTGGCGGTGCCGGACCAGTTCACGTGCGACCTGCTCACGAGCGAGACGGCCCGCCTCACCGCACACCTCGCCGCCGAGCTCGGGACCGAAGCCAGTGCCGAGGACACGCCCGCGCTCCGCTTCGTGGTCGCGGCCCCCGAGGCGCTGCCCGAAACCCCCGCCTCAGCCGACCCGTTCGAGGCCTTCAAGCACTTGCGCCAGACGCACCCCGTCGTGCGCCTCCTCTTCGAGCGCTTCGGCGCGGAGATCGTGTACTGAGGAGTGTTTCGGTGATTCAGTAGAGCAGTGGCTCAGTGCTGCGTTGCGTTCACCGAAGCACCAAAGAACTGAACCACTGAACTACTTCCCGCTATGAACGGCAACCTCAACATGGCTGACCTCTTCGGCAAGATGCAGGAGATGCAGCAGAAGATGGCCGAGAGCCAGGCCGCGCTCAAAGAGAAGACCGTCACCGCCGAGGCCGGCGGCGGCATGGTCACCGTCACCGCCGA
>JBCCRG010000349.1:0-4589 GCA_039208155.1 Bacteroidota bacterium
CACGTCCTCTAGGTCCACGTCGAAGACGCGGGCGGCGGTGGCGGTGTGGATGTCGAGGCCCTGCTGGAACGCCTCGATGAGGCCGGGGTCGCCGGAGAGGTGCGCGAGGATGCGGAGTTCGATCTGCGCGTAGTCGGCGGCGAGCAGCTTGAAGCCGGGTGCGGCGACGAAGGCGCGGCGGATCTCGCGGCCCTGCTCCGTGCGGACGGGGATGTTTTGCAAGTTTGGCGAACTGGAGGATAATCTCCCCGTGGCTGTGACGGTCTGGTTGAAGTCGGTGTGGATGCGGCCCGTGGCGGGGTTGATGAGTTCGGGGAGCTTATCGACGTAGGTGTTCTTCAGCTTCGAGAGCTTGCGCCAGTCGAGCGCGAGGCGCGGGACGCGGTGGTCCGACTCCGTGGTGACCTCTTCGAGGATGGCCTCCGAGGTCTTGTACTGCCCCGACGCCGTCTGCCCCTTGTGGTCAAGGCCGAGGCCGAACGTGGGCTCCTCTTCTTTGAGTTGCTTTTTTGTTTTTCCAGCAGCCTTCGGGTCCTTGACTTCCTCTGTCCATACGCGTGCGGCCTCGCGGTCGGCGTCGGTGGGCACGGGTCCGAAGAGCGCCTGGCCGAGTTGCTTTGGGCTGCCGACGTTGAATTCACGCCCGACGGCCTCGTAGATCTCCGCCTCGACGCGCGCCATCTCGTCGCCGAGTTGCTGGCTGATCGGCTCCAGGATCTTCGGATTGACGCGGACGCCGTGGCGCTCCATCTCTACGAGCACGCGGATGAGCGGAAACTCGATCTCTTCGGCGATGGCGAGTAAGCCGTCCTCGTCGAGTTTGGCCTTGAGCACGTCCATCAGCCGAAACGTGATGTCGGCGTCCTCGCACGCGTAGGGGCCGACCTGGTCGATGGGCACGTCGCGCATCGACTTCGCGTTTTTGCCCGTGCCGATGAGGTCGGTGATCGGCTGCGGACGGTAGCTCAGGTAAAAGCTCGCCACGTCGTCCATCTTGTGGCTCGCCTCGGGCGCGATGAGGTAGTGCGCCACCATCGTGTCGAAGAGCGGCCCGCCGACCTCCATCCCGTGCTCGGCGAGGACGACGAGGTCGAACTTGAGGTTGTGCCCCACCTTCAGCGCGTCGTTTTCGAGCGCGGGGCGCAGCGTGTCGAGAAGCGCGGCCGTCTGCGTGCCGTCGGGGAGCGGCGTCGGGACGTAGTGGGCCTCGCGCACCTTCGACGACAGCGAGACGCCGACGAGGTCGGTCTCCATCGCGTCGAGGCTGCTCGTCTCGGTGTCGAGGGCAAAGCGCTCGGCGTCGGCGACGTGATCGTGGGCGCGGGCAACGGCCTCCTTTGAGAGCGCGGTGTGGTAGTCGACGCGGTCCTCGTCCATCTCCTTGACCGGCTCGTACGGCCCGAAGTCGAAGCTCAGCGCGGGGTCGTCGTCGGGCAGCAGATTGGTCGTGCGGGACGTGCGCTCCTTGCCGTCGTGATAGTCCTTGATCCGCTTGCGGAGACGGTTGCCGAACTCGAGTTCGTCGAACAGCTCCTCCACGCGGTCAAGGTGCGGGTCGGTGCGGCGGAGGCGGTGCCAGGCCACGTCCTGCCCGTGCGCCGCGAAGTCGATGTCGGTGAGGATCGTGACGAGCTGTTTGCTGAGGATGGCGTCGTCGCGGTGATTCTGTAGGCCCTCGCGGACGCGCTTGCCCTTCTGGTCGTCGGCGTGCTCCAGCAGGTTCTCGACGGTGCCGTATTCCTGGATCAGCTTCGGCGCGCTCTTCTTGCCGATGCCGCGCACGCCCGGCACGTTGTCCGACGCGTCGCCGAGGAGTGCGAGGATGTCGATGAACTGGATAGGCTCCACGCCGTAGCTCGCGCGGAAGGTGTCGGCGGTTTCGAGGTCGAACTCCTCGCCCTTGTAGGCCGGCCGCAGCATCGAGATCGCGCCGTGGCCGCCGCCGTCGGACTCGTCGTCTTGGAGCAGTTGTCGGAAGTCCTTGTCGGGCGACACGATGATCACGTCGACGCCCTCCGTGGCTGCCTGCTTCGCGAGCGTCCCGATCACGTCGTCGGCCTCCACGCCGGGCACTTCGAGCACGGGGATGTCGAACGCGCGGACGAGTTCCTTGATGTACGGGATGCCCCCCTTCAGCCCCTCCGGCATCGGCGGGCGGTGCGCCTTGTAGTCTTCGTAGAGTTGGTCGCGGAAGTTCGGCGGCCCGTCGAGCGCATCGAACACGACGGCGATGTGCTCGGGCTTGTGGTCTTCGAGCAGCTTGAGGAGGCTCGACGTGAAGCCGTAGACCGCCGAGGTGTCCTGCCCTTTCTTGTTGATGAGCGGGCGGTTGATGAACGCGAAGTGCGCGCGGTAGGCGAGCGCCATCGCGTCGGCGAGGTAGAGGCGCTCGGAGGCGTCGGGCGCGGCGTCGGCCTGCGCCTCGGCGGTGACCTGCTCTTGTTCGGCGTGGGCGTCGTTGAGGGCGTCGAAGAGATCCATGCGGAAGCAGTGGTTCAGTTTTGCAGTGTTGCCGTTTTTCAGTGGGGAGCGTTCGGCACGCCATCTCAAGGAAGCTACGCGGGGGCGGTGACGGGGTGCCGTCGCACAACGCGGAGCGTGTATTCAGTTATGTGAGAGTCATGGTGTGACTTTTCGACGGGACCGCGCGGCAGCGCTGCCACAGGCCAACCTTCGGGCCGTTTTCATTACCGTTTTCCTCCGTCACCCTGCTGCTGCATGCGCTTTTTTCTCAGTCTTCCTCTCCTAGTTCTCGCCACTCTCGCTTTCACCGCTTCCGCGCTCGCCCAACAACTGGATACCTCCATCGGCGACGCTCCCTTTTTCCCTGACCGCACCCCACTCGCCCTGACCGACGCCGCGCCGGAAGGCTTCGACCTTTTCATCCCGGACCACGTCACGCAGGCGCTCTTCAACCCCGCCCGTGCGCACACACTCGACGAGGGGTTCGTCTACGGCACACTCGGCCCCTCGTCTCAAAACAACCGGGTCTCAGCAACAGCCCTCACCGGTGGTACAGGCACGCGCTGGCTCGTGGTGCTCGACAACGCCGTCAACCAGCTTGACAACACCCAGTCCTTCCTTGACGCCAGCTTCCCCGACAGCGAAGACGAGCGGTTCAGCCGCAACGAGTCAGTGCGTACGATCCTGCGTTCATCGGGCCGCGTTGTCGCTCTCGGCGGGCGTGACGGTGCGGGCTGGTCGGTGGGCGTCTTCGGAGGCTATGCCCAGCTTGCCGACGACTTCGAGACATTCGTTGAGCGACTGGACCGCTTCGAGGATTTTGAATCGCGCGCCACAGACTTACGCGAGCGGGACATATCAACGAGAACGTTCGGCGTCGGCCTGGAGGCGGGGCTGTCGCGTCCAGGATGGGACCTCTTTGGCTCCGTTGGCTATCAGGGGCTCCGGTACGAGCAAGGCGACAGCGAGTTGTCTCGAAACGAATCGCGGGAGGAGGCGAGCGGGCCCTTCTCGGAGCTTCTATCGGAGAGGCTGGACGCGCGCTCGGATGGTACGGCCAACGCCGTCAGCGTGGAAGGGCAAGCTGTCATCAGGCTTGCGCCCGCCCATGCCCTCTTCGTCCACGCCGAGGGCCTCTATGGGCGCAGTACGACCGACGCGGAGGCGTCGCTCGTCCGTCGGGTGAACAACGAACTCGATGTCTCGGATACAGCTTCCTTTGACGAGGAGACCCGTACGGTGCAGACGACAGCCGTACGCGTAGGCTACGTCTTTGAGCGCCAGGGAGAGGTTGCCTCTGTATTCGCGGGGGTCAGCGCGCACGCGCGCTTCGACACGAAGGGACCGACGCGGTTCAGCTCCGCTACGATTGTGGGCAGCGAGACCGCGTTCCTCTCCGCAATCGACCGCGACCAGACCGTACTCGGACTCACCCTCCCCCTGTACGTGATGCTGCCACAGCGCGCCCCGGTACAGGTCTTTGCGGGTGGGACGCTACGATACACCTACCTTCGAGAGGGCGAAGACCGCACCTTCTCCAACACCCCCACCAGCTTCATCTTTGAGGAGTCTAAGCGGGACACGAGCCAACTGACCTCGTCAAATTCGTTCGCACTGGGGGCCCGGGCGACGGTGCTGGACGACTTCCGGGCACAGGTGGCGTTCAATGGCAACCTCAGCGGCTACAATGCCTGGACGGTATCGCTGGGCTACCACTTCTAGCAGGCACGGGCACTTCTAGCGGGCGCTGGGTGCGCATCCGGCACACAGGTTGCGCGCGTACCTTGGAAACCGTTTGTCTACTGCACTCGCTTCTGCCTTTCCATGTCCACTCAGCACACTCCGCGCGTCGTCCTCGTCACGGGCGGCGCAGGCTTCATCGGGGCCAACTTCCTTCTCCGGATGGTCCCGCGCTACCCCGACGTGCAGTTCGTCAACCTCGACGCGCTCACGTATGCAGGCAACCCGATGACGCTCCAGCCCATCGAGGACGCTGCCAACTATTCGTTCATCCACGGTGACATCGCCGATGGGGCGCTCGTGCAGAGACTCTTCGAGGAGCATGGCTTCTCGACAGTCGCGCACTTCGCGGCCGAGAGCCACGTGGACCGCTCGATCCTCGACCC
>JBCCRG010000350.1:0-4583 GCA_039208155.1 Bacteroidota bacterium
AGGTGCCAGATGCGGACGGTCGTGACGCCGTCGTCCGCGCCGCTACCGCAGGCAGGGAGTAGAAGAAGAGCGGCGGGTAGCAGAAGTAGACGGTTCATGGTTGTTGGTGTGTGGTCGGCTGGTGGTTGCTTCCTGGCTTCTACCAGAAACCAACCACCATCGACCAACAACTAGTCGTAGTCCTCATCGGTGAGGCGTCGGTAGACGACGGCGGTGCGGGCGGGCACGTCGAGCGCGAAGGAGAGCCCAGAGGTGCCGGTCCCCGCCATCGCGTCGGTCATGGTGATCGTGAGCGACGGGATCGCGGCGAGGTCGCCCAGCGAGGCGAAGATCGGCACGAGGGGGTGGACTTCGCTACGACGGAGGTCGGGGAGTTCGATTTTCTGGCGCGCGTCGCTGCGGTTGAAGGCAACGACCAACTCCTCCTCCCCATCCTCGCTCGGCAGGAGCCGCTGGAAGACGAGCGTGTTGGAGACGCTGTCGGCAGCAAGCACCGTGAAGTCGCCCCGGCGCAGCGCCGCGTGTTCATGCCGCAGCGCGATCACGTCCTGGTAGAACGCGAACAGCTCGTGGTCGAACGCGATGGAGTCGCACGCGCGTTCGTAGCCTCGGGGGTCCGTGCACTCGTCGGCGAAAGTGAGGTCGGGCCAGACCATCGGCTTGCGGTCGTCGGGGTCGTCGGCGCCCCACATCCCAGCCTCGGTGCCGTAGTAGAACATCGGCGCGCCGACGTAGGCGACCTGCATCACGGCGATCATGCGCTGGATATCGCGCTCGGCTTCGTTGGGCGCACGGACGGCGTACTCCTCCCGGTAGCGCGGGCTCGGCTGCTGGTCGAAGTCGATGGGCAGGACGCGGTTGACGATGCCCGACGCCACGCGCTCCGTGTCGTGGCTATCGATGAGGTTCTGCATCGCAAACGCGCGGGCATCCGAGTACGGCGCGCGGCGCTCGACGAGCTGCTCAGCGAACGTCTCCGGCCCGATGCGCCCGTCCATCAGCCAGTCCTCGACGGGCATCGCGAACGCATGGTAGTTCATCGCGGCCGAGAAGCGGCTGGCCTGCAAGAACTCGGCGGCCGGATGCCACGTCTCGGCCACGGTGTACGCCTCGGGGTTGAGTTCGAAGACGAGGTCGTTCCACTCCGCCCAGAAGCCCGTCGGCACCTCGTCGGCCACGTCAAGCCGCCACCCGTCGATGCCGTCGCTCGGGTCCCCGTCGCCGTTGGGATCCATCCACCGGCGGGTGATGTCGAAGACGTACTGCCGGGGTCCAGCGCTGAGCGTCACCGGCTTGCCCTCGGCGTCGAGCGAGTCGCGGAGGACGGGCAGGCCTTTGTAGCCCCACCAGCCGTTGTAGTCGTACTCGTTCTCGGGCGTGTCGGGGTCATCGAAGGCCGTCACCTCGTACCAGTCTGCATAGCGCGACGCCTCTTGGTTCTCGACGAGGTCTTCGAAGCCATAGAAGCGCGTCCCCGTATGGTTAAAGACCCCATCGATCACGACGCGGATGCCGCGCGCGTGCGCCTCGCCCAGCATCTTCAAGAAGAGCGAGTCCGCGGCCGTCCACGACCACGTCGCAGGGTCCGCCGTCTCCTCGGCCATGAGCGCGAGGTCACCCTCGGGATCAGGGCCGAAGTAGGGGTCGATGTGGTGGAAGCTCGCACCGTCGTACTTGTGGAGGCTCGGCGCGTGGAAGACGGGGTTGAAGTAGAGCGCGTTGACGCCGAGGCTGTCGAGGTAGTCGAGGTGATCGATGACGCCCTGCAGATCGCCGCCGTAGCGCCGCATGAACACGGCCGGGTCGTAGAACGTCGAGATGGCGCGCTCCCAGTCCGCCTGGACGTACCAGTCGCCGGTCCACGGTGTCACTGTCCAGGCCTCTTGGGTGGTGAGGTCCTGCCCGAAATCGAGCGACGCGAACGTAGGGTCGTTGGTCGGGTCGCCGTTGCGGAAGCGCTCGGGGAAGAGCTGGTACCAGACGGCGTCCGCGGCCCAGGTGGGGACAGGCGCGGTGGGTTGCGCCTGGACGGGCAGCGCGAGCGTCGCAGCGAGAAAGAGGGCTGACGCGGTGAAGAGTGAAGGGTGAAGGGTGAAGAGAGTCGAGGTCCTCATCTCTACCTGTGGTTCGGGGAATAGATCATCGAGATGCTTGCTTCTGGACAGAGCGGATGAGGCCGAGCAACATCCTGCTCAGTTCGTGGGAATGCTCGACAAGACGTTTCAACGCTGTGACCTCGATGTAGCCTTGTCGTTGAGCGATGCGCATCTGCGTTTCGACCTCGTAGAGCGAGCCGCGCGCAATGTAGAGAAATCGGACGAAGTCCTTCTTCGAGGATCGTCCCCAACCCTCTGCGATGTTGGACGGGACAGACACAGCAGCACGGCGCACCTGCGAACGCAGATCGAATCGCTCGTCGCTCGGGAAGCAACGAGCCAAGTCGTACACCTCATCCACGAGGTCCATCGCCCGCTGCCAAACCAGCAGGTCCGTGTAGCTCTCGATAGCCGTTCGGTCGCTCTTCACTCTTTACTCCTCACCCTTCACCTCACGACCGTGACCCGCTGCACCTCCACCGCATCACCGGCCTGCAACCGCACCACGTAGGCACCGCTCGCCAGCCCGTCGGCGTCGAACGGCACAGCGTAGCGGCCGGGCGTCTGCGGCGCGTCCACGAGCGTGGCGACGTGGCGGCCGAGGAGGTCGTACACCGCCAGCGTCACGTCGGTGGCCTGCGGAAGGTCGTATTCGAGCGTGGTTGTCCGCGCGAACGGGTTCGGGTAGGCGGCGTCGAGCGCGAGCGTCGCGGGGACCGACGCGTCGAGTAGCTCGGCATCGGTGATCACGAGGCCCGGCTCAGGCTTCTCGACGAACTCGTTGGTGTAGATGCGGAACTCGCCTGGTAGGAGCGAGAAGGTCTGCGGGCCAGCACCAGGGAGGGCGAGGTCGCCTGAGTCGAAGTAGCTGAACCAGTCGCCGCCCTCGGCAAACTCGACCGTCACGTCGCGCGCCACCACGTCGAAGTTGCCGACGATCACGACCTCGCTCGGCTGCCCATCGGGCGCGTCGGCGAGGGAGAGCCGGATCCAGCGGTCGGCTACGCGGCCCACGCGAAGGCCGACCGCCGTAGCCTCGTCGGTGAAGACGGCGTTCTCGTTACGCAGCTTCAGCAGCGCCGACCACGTCTTGTAGAGCCGCACACGCGCCGCGCGCTCCTCGGCACTCGTGACCTGGACCTGGCCGTTGAAGCCGTTGCGGTCCGGCTGCACCGGGGCGAAGTAGTCCCAGCGGATGGGCTTGTTGCCCGTGCGGCCGGGGTCGTTACCTGCGCAGTCGCCGCCACCGCCGCCGTCGCGGAGGCACTCGCCGGGGCCGCCGCCGTAGCCGAGTTCGCCGAACTGCCAGAGCATGCGCGGACCCGGCACCGTGTAGAAGAACGCGCCGACGAGCTTCATGCGCTCCAGCGCCGTCGCGACGGTGCGCGTGTCGTAGTCGCCCGCTGTATTGCCGAAGTTGCGGTTGCGGTACATCAGCCACTGCTCGTCGTGGCTCTCCATGAACGTGATCTGGCCGTCGAGCGGGTAGCCGTTGTTCGGCGGGTAGGTGCGCTCCAGGCCGCTCTCGAAATCGGAGGCGGTCGGGTAGCCCATCGCGCTCTGGCTATAGGCGCGGTTCATGTTGTTCCAGAGCATCATGCCGGGGAAGCCCGCGTCGCGGCCGTAGTTGGCGAGCGCTTGGTCCTCGCGTGCCTCGGCGAAGTGCTCCAGGATCACGTAGGCTGTCGGGTCCACTTCCCAGATCTCATCCGCCATACGCGTGAGCAAGTCGATGCGGCCCTGGCTGAAGGCGCTCCACGCGCCCACGTTGCCGCCGTAGTCCTGCGTCGTGAAGCCCTTCGAGAGGTCGAAGCGGAAGCCGTCTACGCGGTACTCTTCGAGCCACCATGCGTTGGCGCGGTCCAGCCAGCGCTGCGTCCCGACGTAGGTGTGATCGAGGTCGGTGAAGACGTTGAACGGGTGCTGCTCGGGGATGTTGATGTAGGGGTTCGCGTCGATGCTGCCGAAGAGTTCGATGAGCGGCGACGGGAAGTCGGCGTGGTTGTAGACGACGTCGAGGATGATGGCGATGTCGCGCTGGTGCGCCGCGTCGATGAACGCCTTGAGCTGCTCCGGCGGGCCGTAGTACTTATCGACCGCGAGGTGGAAGGTCGGCTGGTAGCCCCAGTTCTCGTTGCCGCCAAACTCGGAGATCGGCATGAGTTGGAGTGCCGTCACGCCGAGCGTCTGGAAGTAGTCGAGCGTGTCCGCGAGCGTGTCGTAGTCGTGCGCGGTGATGAAGTCGCGGACGAGCATCTCGTAGATGACGAGGTCTTTCTGCTCGGGCCGCTCGTAGTCCGTTGCCTGCCAAGGGAAGGGCGTCGCGCCCGGCTGGATGACGCCGACGATGCCGTTGGCCTCGTCCGGGTAGGCCGGTATGTCAGGGAAGACGGACTCGGGAATGAAGCGGTCGTTGTTCGGGTCGAGGACGAGCGGGACGTAGGGGTCGTTGATCTGCTGCGTGCCGTCGACGAGGTACTGGAAGGC
>JBCCRG010000351.1:0-4581 GCA_039208155.1 Bacteroidota bacterium
CACCTTCGAGACGGCGGGCTTCGTGCGCGGCGCGGGCACCACGTCGGAGGCGCAGCGCTACAGCTTCCGCTTCGACGGCCTGGAGCCGGGCGCCTACCGCTTCCGTCTCCGCCAGACCGACTTCGACGGCACCATCGAGTACTCGCCTGAGATCGAGGCACGCGTCGACCTCGCGGAGACGTTCCGCGTGACGGCTTTCCCGAATCCCTTCGCCGACGCCGCGCAGATCGAGTTCGCGGTGGCACAGGCGCAGCGCGTGGAGGTCGAGGTCTTCGACGTGCTCGGCCGCCGCGTGGCCTCGCTGTTCGAAGGCACCCTCTCCGCCAACGCCGTCGGCCGTGCCCGCCTCGACGGCGTGGCCCTGACGCCCGGTCTCTACCTCGTCCGCGTACGCGGCGAGCGCTTCGAGGAGATCCGCCGCCTCACGCGCGCCCGCTAGCGCCCCGATCCGCCAGCAGCACCCTGATTCACCAACCACTCAAAGGCCACGGCACTACCGGGCTTCACCACCCCACCGGCCTTCTTCACCCTCCACTGTGCTCCTATCCTGATGGCTTTCCTGACCACCCTCACCCACCTGCGCTCCCGCTGGGCCCTCCCGCTTCTCGGCGCAGGCCTGCTCTTCGCGGGCTGCGACGCGTCCGACACCGACGCCCCCGACACCGTTGACGGCGGCGGGATCGAGTCAATGCAGGTCGCTCCCGACTTCGACTACGCCACCACCCGCACCGCGAGCGTAAGCGTGCGGGCTCTCACCAACGGCGATGCGCCCCTCGAAGCCGTTCGCTTCGACGTCTTCGACGGCGACAAGCTGCTCGGCTCGGCCTTCACCGACGCCCAGGGCCGCATCCAGGCCGACTTCGTGACGTCGGCGGCCACCACCGAGCTGACGCTGCGCACGGACTACGTTGGGCTGGCGTCCGAGCAGGTCGTCGCGCTCGACGGCGGCGAGGCCACGGCCCAGTTCGGCGGCGCAACCGCGCTCGACACCGCCGGGAGCTTCGCCATGGCGACCTCGTCGGCGTTCACCTACATCAGTGCCTACGACGGCGACGGCAAGCCTGCCGACCTCCTGGATCCGCGCGACGTGGTCACGTCGGACTTCCTCGCGGATGTCAACGCAGCCCTTCCGGAGCGTCAGTCGGTCATCCAGAGCAACCCGCAATACCTCGCTGAAGGCAACGAGCTCGACATCGTGCTGGTTGACGTGGCGGATGTGTGGGTGACGTTCGTCCACGAAGGGGCTGGCTACAAGAATGCGCTCGGCTACTACGTCTACGACACCGCGAACCCGCCTGCCTCGGCAGCCCAGATCGCCCAGCACTACATCCTCTTCCCCAACGCCTCGTTCGACGGGTCCGGGGGCAAGCTCAAGAGCGGTGACAAGCTCTACCTCGGGCGCTTCAACCCGGGCCAGTCGATTGGTTGGTTCATCGTGCAGGACGGCTGGGAGAACGGGGCCGTGAGCGAGACGGACCAGCGCTACTACTCGAACCCGGCGTTCAACCCAGCGAACGAGCAGCACAACGTCCTGCTGAACTTCGCGCAGCACGACCGCATCGTGCTCGGCTTCGACGACCAGCCGCTCACCTCGGGCGACCAGGACTTCAACGATGCCGTGTTCTACGTGTCGGCCAATCCGATCACGGCCGTGGACCGCAGCAAGATCGCGACCTCCGGTGCCGAGCAGGACACGGACGGCGACGGTGTGCCGGACATCCTTGACGACGAGCCCGCCGACCCGACGGTGGCCACGTACGAGTACGGTCCCGCTGCGGGCCAGTTCGGCACGCTCGCCTACGAGGACCTCTGGCCGAGCCAGGGCGACTACGACTTCAACGACCTCGTCGTGGACTACAACGTGCGCTTCGGCCGCCACGCCAACGGCGACCTCACGAAGCTCGACGGCCAGTTCGTCGTGAAGGCCATCGGCGCAGGCTTCCGCAACGGCTTCGCGCTCGACCTCCCGGCCAGCGCGGGCAGCGTGGCCTCGGTGAGCGGCCAGCGCCTCGACATGGGCCTCTTCACGATGGCCGCCAATGGCACCGAGAGCGGGCGCGTCAACGCCATCGTCCCGGTCTTCGACAACGCCAACGAGATCCTCTCGCGCCCCGGCGGCTTCTTTGCGAATACGCAGACGGAGGCCCCACACGTGGCGGTCGAGGACACGGTGAAGCTCGCCCTCGTCTTCGGGACGCCCGTCCCGAGCGCGCAGGCGCAGGGCCTCTCGGTGACGTGGCTCAACCCGTTCCTCGTCAGCAACCAGGAGCGCGGGCGGGAGGTCCACCTCCCCAACCTGGCCCCGTCGGCGGGCGCGGACCCGGCGATGCTGGGCTCCCGCCAGGACCGCTCGGACACGAACGCCGGGTTCACCTACAAGAATGAGCGCGGCCTCCCGTGGGCCCTCCACTTCGCCGATGGCTTCGTCTACCCGACTGAGCGGACGCAGATCACGACGGCCTACACCCGCTTCCAGCAGTGGGCCGAGTCGAGCGGCGGGTCGTTCGCGGACTGGTACACGAACCTGAGCTACCGCGTGAACGAGCACGTGTACGATCGCTAGCGCCTGACTGTGCAGCGCTTGCCAACGCCGCGCCCGGCTTCCCGTGGGGAGGTCGGGCGCGGTTGGTTTTTGGTGGATGGTTGTTGGTGCAAGGTTTTCTGAACAGGGTTATGGAGTGCACTCCCCAGGCGTCTACTGGCCCGTTTCAGCTCAGCACACAGACTACTCATGCAAGACTTCCGCAAGCTTCGTGTCTGGGAAGAGGCGCACCGCTGCGCGCTAGCGACGTACGCGCTGACGCGCTCATTTCCTCGCGACGAACGCTACGGCTTGACGGCGCAGATGCGACGTAGCAGCGCGTCGGTCCCGACCAACATCGCGGAGGGCTGTGGACGTAGCTCGGCGGCGGACTTGTGCCGGTTTCTGCACATCGCGATGGGGTCGGCAAGCGAACTGGACTATCAACTCATCCTGGCGCGCGACCTGGGCTACGTCGCTCACGAGCAGGCGGCAGCGCATGCGGAGCAGGTCGCCTGCGTCAAGCGGATGCTCAATGCCCTACTCCGCTCGATCCGCACCAAAAACCAAGTACTGTGAACCAACCACTGCTTACCGCCCACCGTCGGTAGCTTGCGGGCCACCTCTTGTCCCGCCCGTCGCCTGCGATGCTCGACGTCCTCCTCACCAACCTCCTCTCGCCTATCGTCCTGGCGTTCGCGCTGGGCATCTTGGCCTCGCTGGCGCGCAGCGACCTCGAGATCCCAGCCCCGCTCTACCAGGCGCTCTCGATCTACCTCCTGCTCGCCATCGGCCTCAAGGGCGGCGCGGCGCTCCGGGCGACGCCCATCGGCGAGGTCATCGGCCCGGCGCTGCTGACCTTTGTGCTGGGGGTGATCACGCCTATCACGTCGTACAACGTGCTGCGCAAGCTCGGCAAGATGGACCGGGTGAACGCGGCGGCGCTCGCGGCGCACTTCGGCTCGGTGTCGGCGGTGACGTTCATCGCGGCGCAGGCGTTCGGGACGCTGACCGGCTTCGAGTCGGAGGGCTATATGCCTGCGCTCGTGGCGATCCTGGAGATCCCAGCCATCGTGGTGGCGCTCATGATCGCCAACGTGCGCGGCGCGATGGGCGAGGAGGCGACCTGGCAGTCGGCGCTGCATGAGGTGCTCACCGGGCGCAGCATCGTGCTCCTCGGCGGCGGCCTCGCGATGGGGCTGCTCACCGGGCCGGAGGGCCTGGAGCCCGTGGCGCCGTTCTTCGTGAGCGGCTTCAAGGGCGCGCTCGTGCTCTTCCTACTCGAACTCGGCCTCGTGACAGCACGGCGGCTGCGCGACCTCAAGCAAGCGGGCTGGTTCCTCGTCGCCTTCAGCATCATCATGCCGATCATCCACGGCGTGAGCACGGTGTGGCTCGCGGGCTTCGTCGGGATGTCGGTCGGCGGCGCGGCCGTCCTCGGCGCGATGGTGTCGAGCGCGTCCTACATCGCGGCCCCGGCGGCCGTCCGCATCGCGCTCCCGCAGGCCAGCCCGACGATCTACCTCACGGCGGCGCTCGGCATCACCTTCCCGTTCAACCTCGCGCTCGGCATCCCGCTCTATTTCGCCGCGGCAGAGTACTTTCTCAGATGATGTTCGATTTATGATTTTGGATTTACGATTCGCCTTCCATTGGATCAATCCAAAATCTAAAATCACTAATCAAAAAATCCATGCCCAAGACTGTCTCACTGAAGCTCGTCACGGTGGTCGCGGAGTACCTGCTGCGCGACAAGCTCGTCAAGGAGATCGGCAAGCTCGGCGTGACGGGCTTCACGGTCACCGACGCCGAGGGTCAGGGGCCGCGCGGCAACCGGGCAGGCGTCTACGAGGGCCGCAACGTTCGCATCGAGGCCGTGTGCAGCGCGGAGGTCGCCGACCGCGTCTTCCAGCACCTCGTGGCGTACTACTTCGAGCACTACGCCGTCATCGCGTGGGTGCAGACCGTGGAGGTCGTGCGTGGCGACAAGTATGTGTGAGGCTGTGGGCTAATGGCTGTCAGCTATCGGCTGTCGGCTATTGGAGCACGCCCGATAGGGG
>JBCCRG010000352.1:0-4568 GCA_039208155.1 Bacteroidota bacterium
CGCGGGCAGCGTCGGGGCATTGGGGATTCCGGGGGTACCCGAGACGGCAATCGTCGTCGGGGCCGTGGGGTCGTTGATCGGGCGGTTGGCCGCGAACCAGTCGGGGCCGTTGCCGTCGAATTCGGCCTGCCGGGCGAGTTCGTCGCCGCCGAGTTGGCCGAACTGGCGCATGACGTACTGCGTGACGGCCATCACCTTGTCGGTGTCCCAGCGCTTCACGCCGGGGAAATCGGCCGGGCGGTACGTCTCAGGCTCGGTGTCCACGAGGTCGAGGTAGGCGTTGATGCCGTCGCGGTAGGCTTCGACCATCGCGCGGACGGGCGGCGCGAGCATCTGGAACTGCGCCGCGCGCTCCTCAGCCGTGTAGGACATCTCCCGCACCCAGCGGTCGGCGTCGATGTAGTCGCCCACGCCGTTGCCATCGGTATCTGGGCCGGGGCCGTAGGTCGCCGCGTAGGTGCCCGTTGCCGCGCGCATCAGGTCGGCGAGTTGGGCGAGGCGGTCCTGCGCCGTCGCGAAGCCTTGCCCGAAGAACACGCCCGCCTCGGTCTCGGCAGCGATGTGCGGCACGCCGTACGCGTCGCGCTCGATGGTGACGGTCGTGCCGTCGGGGGCTTGGAGGTCGGGGCGGGTCGGCTGCGCCGTCAGCGCAGGCGCGAGGAGGAGCAGAACGAGGAGGAGCGAGCGCCAGTGGGGCGCGGGCAGACGGGGCACGAGCAACGAGATCGGTAGCTTGAGAGAGCCTGCCTCGACTGCCAACCCCCATTCCGCCTCCCCTACCGCGATGATTGATCGCCTCAAAACGCTCGCCGACGCGACATTCGAGCACACTGTACGCCTCCGCCGCACGATCCACCTGCGCCCCGAGCTGGCGTTCGAGGAGCACGAGACGGCGCGGCTCGTCGCGAGCGAGCTCACCGACCTCGGCCTCGACGTGACGACCGGCGTAGCGAAGACGGGCGTGGTCGCGACGCTCACGGGCGGGCAGCCGGGCCCCACGCTCGCGCTGCGCGCTGACATGGACGCGCTGCCCATCCACGAGGCAACGAACCTGGCCTACGCCTCGCAGACGCCCGGCGTGATGCACGCCTGCGGCCACGACGCCCACACGGCGGCGCTTCTCGGTGCCGCGCGGCTCCTCACCGAGATCCGCGACGACCTCCCCGGCACCGTCCGCTTCCTCTTCCAGCCGAGCGAGGAGAAGCTGCCCGGCGGGGCCAAGGTCATGGTGGAAGAAGGGGCTCTCGACGCTATGGGTAGCCACGCTGCCCCGACCCACATCCTCGGCCAGCACGTCGCGCCCGATCTGCCCGTGGGCACCCTCGGCGTCCGGTCCGGCGACTATATGGCAAGCGCGGACGAGATTTACCTCACGATCACGGCCGAGGGCGGGCATGCCGCCGCGCCGCACCGCCTCAGCGCCGACGTGGTGCTCGTGCAGGCGCACGTCCTCACCGCGCTGCAGTCGGTCATCAGCCGCAACTGCCCGCCCGACAGCCCGAGCGTGCTCTCCTTTGGCAAGATCATCGCCGACGGCGCGACGAACGTGCTGCCCGAGGAGGTCCAGGTCATCGGCACGTTCCGCGCAATGGACGAAACCTGGCGCTTCCGCGCCCACAAACTCATCGAGCGGGTGGCGACACACACGGCGGCGGCGCTCGGGGCTACGTGCGCCGTCGAGATCCTCGTCGGCTACCCGGCGCTCTCCAACGACCCCGCGCTCACGGCGACGCTCCGCGAGGCAGCTGTGGACTACGTCGGCGCGGAGCACGTCGTCGACCTCGACCGGTGGTTCGCCTCCGAGGACTTCGCGTGGTACCTCCAGCACATCCCGGGCTCGTTCTACCGGCTCGGCACGCGCAACGAGGCGCGCGGCATCACGCACGGCCTCCACACACCGCGCTTCGACATCGACGAGGAGGCGCTGCGCCTGGGGCCGGGCTTCATGGCCTACGCCACCTGGCACGCCCTCACCTCGGCGTGACCCGGTGGGTCCCGAGACCGTCCCTGCGCCATACTGTCGTCACTGCGCTTCCCTATCCTACTCACGCCCTTCTTCCACTTCGCTCCTCTCGCCATGCCTGCTCCACTGCTCGACCTTCCCCCCTTCCCCGGCTTCCGCGACGAGGGCCTCCAGTTTCTCCGTGACCTGGCGGCGCACAACGACCGCGACTGGTTCAAGCCACGCAAGCAGACCTTCACCGACGAGTGCCAGTGGCCGCTCCAGTGCCTGATCGCGGACTGCACGCGGCGGGCGGCAGAGCGCGGCCTTCCGCTCGGCGGCGACGCCAAGACGTCGGCGTTTCGCATCTACCGCGACACGCGCTTCTCGAAGAACAAGAACCCCTACAAGACGCACGTCTCGGCGGTGCTCTCGCGCTCGGGCGGGAAGAAAGACCCCGGCAGCGTTTACGTCCACGTCGAGCCAGGTGGCAGCTTCCTGGCGGCGGGCTACTGGTTTCCGGAGCGCGACCTGCTGCGCGCCTGGCGCGACCGCCTCGCCCACGACCCTGCCTCGTTCCTGGATGTCGTGCAACGCGTCGGAGACGCCGGGCTGACGCTCGACACCCGCGAGTCGCTCAAGCGCATGCCGCGCGGCTACAACGACTACGCCGACTCGGAGGTGGCGACGTACCTCAAGTGGAAGGGCGCCATCGTCACGCAAGACGTAGCCGACGCCGCTGTGCAGACCCCCACGTTCGCCGAGACCGTGCTTGACTTCGCGGAGGCCTCGCTCCCGCTCCTCACTTTCGGCTGGGACCTGATGGCGGAGATGGCCCCGACGCCAGAGCGATAGGCTCCAGCGAGGGCTTCGTGTTGCCAAACAACCCTCCGTTTGCAATGAGACGGGCGGGCGTGTAGGTTGGGAGCAAGGTTTTTCGCACGCAGCCCCCTTCTATGCACGGTTGACACAGGGTCTTTTCATCCAACTACCCTCTGTGTCCCATGCTGCGTGCCCTTGGCTGCCTCTTAGTCTTCGCGCTCGTTCTGACCGCTTGCGATCTCTCGGACGAGCCCTCCATCGACCTCCCGTCGGAGACCCCTCCCCTGCTACCGCTCGCGGTGGGCAACGCCTGGCCAGTCACCTACACCTGGGACGCAGTCGATGGGTACGGTTCAGACCGCACCGTGCTCGACACACTACGGGTCGTCAGCACGGTGGAGATTGACGGTGAGACCTGGCATGAGATCCGGAGTTCGTCACCAGGCACCGATACGCAGCTCGAAGGCTATTTCACGAACCGCCTAGATGGCGTCTATCGCTACTCGAATCGCTTCGTCCCCAGCGGTGGCGAGCCGCTCTTGGTCTACAAATTTCCGGTGGAAGCCGGTGACACGTATGTCTCGCCCACGTACGCCTCGCCCGGCATCGACGTGGAAGTCATCGGCGGAGCCTATCCGGTCACCTGGGACTTCGGATTCTACCGGACCGTGATCTACGAGTTCACGCCTCCTTCGGAGATCAACGGGTTTACAGTGGCAGAAGGAGCTGGCATTCACCGCAGCGCCTTGATCCCGGGCATCGGCTTCGCCGACATGCGCACGGGCTGGCTCAGCACCGCCGGGAGTGAGGACAAAAACACGCTCACTGACCTCGCCGAATCCAGCTACAAACTCACAAGCCTACCCACGCTCTACGATGAGGACACACCCAGCGCCGTGCCTGCATCGGCCCGCGCCCATGCGCGTCAGGGGCGCGACCTGCCCGCGTCGTCCCTCCGTGATCTCAAGGGCACAGTGATCCCCGTGGGTGCTACCGCGTCGCTGCCATAGGTGCTGCATTAACGAGAGGGCCGCCCTGCGCAGTGCAGGGCGGCCCTCGTCAGCAGTGGCCGAGTCGGCTAGGCTCAGGTGCCAGCCGAGTAGTCGGTGGCGTAGACGACCTGGTCGTTCGAGAGCCCGTCGATGTTGATCCCCATCGTCTCGAGCTTCTTGCGCGCGATCTCGGTGTCGAGTTCGCTCGGGAGCGTGAACACCGTGTTCGGGAGCGCCTCGCCCGCCTCGTGCTTCTGGATCAGGTTGAGGTGCGCCAGGAACTGGTTGGCGAAGCTCATGTCCATCACCTCCGAGGGGTGGCCCTCAGCGGCAGCGAGGTTGATCAGGCGGCCGTCGCCGAGGACGTAGATGCGGTTGCCGTTGTCGAGCGTGTACTCGCGGTTGTCCTGGCGCATCACGCGGGTGTCGTTTGACATCTCGGCGAGCTCCTGCAGGTTGAGCTCCACGTCGTAGTGGCCCGTGTTGCAGACGAGCGCGCCGTCCTTCATCTGGGCGAAGTGCTCGCCGCGGATGATGTCCTTCATGCCCGTGGCCGTGACGAAGACGTCGCCAACCTTGGCAGCTTCCGCCATCGACATGACGCGGTGGCCTTCGAGGGTCGCCTTGAGGGCCGCCACCGGGTCGACTTCGCAGACGATGGTGTTGGCACCGAGGCCCTTGGCGCGGATCGCCACGCCCGAGCCGCAGTGGCCGTAGCCCGCCACGACGAAGTTCTTGCCCGCGATCAGGATCGAGGAGGCGCGGAGGATGCCGTCGAGCGTCGACTGGCCGGTGCCGTAGACGTTGTCGAA
>JBCCRG010000353.1:0-4532 GCA_039208155.1 Bacteroidota bacterium
CGACGAGGAGATTCAGTTCTCGGCCGACGAGAAAAAGCAGATCGAGACCTACCTGAACAGCTACCCCGAGGCTGACGCCGCTGTGATGAGCGTGCTGTGGCTGGCGCAGGACAAGTTCGGCTGGCTCCCGCCGGAGGACATGAAGCTCGTCGCCACCTCCATCGACATGCCGTACGCGAAGGTGGTCGGCGTGGCGACGTTCTACACGCAGTACTTCAAGAAGAAGCCCGGCCAGCACGTCCTCGAAGTGTGCACGTGCTTCTCGTGCCAGGTGATGGGCGGCTACGACATCCTGCACTACCTCGAAGACAAGCTCGGCATCAAGAAGGGCGAGATCTCCGCCGATGGGCAATGGCAGATCCGCGAAGCCGAGTGCCTCGGCGCCTGCGGCTCCGCGCCGATGATGCAGGTCACCAACGGGCAGTACGTCCACAACCTCACGCCCGCCAAGTGCGACGCCGTGATCGCCACGCTCGAGAAGGGCGAGGATCTCCCGTTCGAGTCGGTCACGCTGCCGCAGGACGAGGACGACCTCGGCGGCAACCGCCGCTCCGATGCCGAGGCCGTCGTGACCTACCAGACTGCACCCATCGCGGAAACCACGAAGTAGCACGAGGAAGATGCGAGCCCCTGCCGGTCATGAGACGGTCTTTTCCAATCTCTGAGTCATCCCCGCGAAGCATGCCCTCGCGTAGGCGGGGGGCAGGGACCCATGCCATGCTCTGCACAGACCCGACACTCCGCATAGATCCCGGATCAAGTCCGGGATGACAGGATTGGGAAATCGCAGCACATGGCTTGCTGCTCTGCCTTCAACAGAACTGACGCTTTACCCCTTCCAACACCGACAGCCGATAGCGGACCGCCCCTAGCCCCAACACCGGCAGGAAAGTTGCCCGGCGTCTTGCGGAACTGCTTTCGTTCCCGGACCTTGCCGCAGTCTCTTCCCCTCTGCCGCCTCTCATGGACATCCAGCACATCCACCGCGCCAAGACCGCCGTGCTCCAGGAAATGGAGCCGCTCACCCCGGACGAAAAGCGCCACCTCCGCGAGACCGTAGACGGCCTGTTCATCGAGCGGCGGCTGTCCGACCTCGGCAAGCGCGCCCGCGTGGCGATGGGCGCGGCCATCGTCGGCGCGACGCTCGCGACCAAGGGGGCGGCCGGGGTCTTGATCTGGCTCGCCTTCGGGGGCGGCATCACCGTAGCGATGGGCGTCCTAGCAGGCATCGTCGTAGCGGGCGTGTTCGCGGCGGTCGGCGCGATGCGCTACCTCACGCTCTACCGCCGCATCGTCGCCTACCGGACGCTGCGCGGCTTTGTCGCCGCCCGCATCCCCGTCATTCGCCCCGACGTGCCGCTCGTCGAATAGCACGGTCGGCGGGAAGGCTTAGTCCGGCTAGCTATGTGCAAGGCTGTGTGAGAATGACGGCCCTGCGAAACGCAGTCCACCCTGCCGCATTTGACTCTGGACGTTTTGACCGAACCCGCGCTGCCGCACGACCTCTGACCCCATGGAAGTCCCGACGCCACAGACCAACGCTCCCGAAACGAAAGCGGGCGACTGGCGCAACTACAAGCGCCTGCTCCTCCCGCCCATCCGGGACCTACACCAGATCACCGTCTACGAGAAGCACGGCGGCTACCAGACCATCGCGGCCATCCTCAAGGAGGCGCGTGACCCGAAGGAGGTCGCGGCTAGCGTGAAGTCGAGCGGGCTGCGCGGGCGCGGCGGCGCGGGCTTCTCGACCGGCCTCAAGTGGTCATTCATGCCGCCCGTGGACGACCGGCCGCGCTACCTCGGCGTCAACGGCGACGAGTCGGAGCCGGGCACCTTCAAGGACCGGCAACTGCTGGAGTACAACCCGCACCGCGTCATCGAGGGCATCCTCATCGCCTGCTACGCGATGTCGCTCAAGGCGGCCTACGTCTACGTCCGCGGCGAGTACGACGCCTACATCACGCACTTCGAGCAAGCGCTCGCCGACGCCTACGAGAAGGGCTACGTCGGTGAGCAGATCCTCGGCACCGACTTCTCGACGGACATCGTCGTCCACAAGGGTGCGGGCGCGTACATCTGCGGCGAGGAGTCGAGCCTGATGAACAGCCTCGAAGGCAAGCGCGCCTACCCGCGCATCAAGCCGCCCTTCCCCGCGCAGAAGGGCCTCTGGGGCATGCCGACGACCATCAACAACGTCGATTCGCTGGCGCAGGCCGCGCTCGCGCTGGAAATCGGCCCCGAGGTCTACGCGAAGATCGGCGCAGAGCGGCATCCCGGCATCGCGCTCTACGGCATCTCGGGCCACGTCGTCCGGCCGGGCGTCTACGAGTACCCGACCGGCATGCTCATGACCGACCTCATCTACGAGGTCTGCGGCGGCATCCGGGGCGGCAAGAAGCTCAAGGCTGTCGTTCCCGGCGGCTCGTCCACGCCCGTCCTGCGCGCCGACATGATCGAGGGCGTGACGATGGACGCCGAGAGCCTCCGCGACGCGGGCTCGATGATGGGCACCGGCGGGATGCTCGTCATGGACGAGGACACCGACATGGTGCGCTTCCTCCGCCGCATCACGCACTTCTACCACCACGAGTCCTGCGGCCAGTGCACGCCGTGCCGCGAGGGCACGGGCTGGCTCGAAAAGCTCGTCACCCGCATCGATGAGGGGGAGGGCAACCTCCGCGACCTCGACCTGCTCATCGAGCTCTGTGGGCAGATGGAGGGCCGCACCGTCTGCGCGCTCGCCGATGCCGCCGCGTGGCCCGTGCGCCACACGATCACCCGCTTCCGCGACGAGTTCGAGGCGAAGTGCCGCCCCGCCGTCTTCGCGGGGGCCGACCTCGGCGGCGACGGGCACACCGGCGATGGCGCGACTGTTGCGGTCGAACCTGCGTAGAGGCGAGCCTGCGCAGAGAGGTGTGCACGTATGAAGGTTTGAACGTGTCGCCGTAGGCTACGCAACGCCGCCACGGGCACGGCATAGTATCGTCATACGTCCATACCTTCTCACGTCAAAACGTCCACCCTTCCCATGAAGCGCCTGCTCCTGCTCTTTCCGCTGCTGCTCCTCGCCGCCTGCCTAAACGTTGACGAGCGAGGCGAAGCCGATCCTGCCGAGGCCGCTCCCGACGCGGAGCAGCCTGCCTTCGATTCCTACGGCACCTTCACCGGCCTAGACGACGGCCAGATCGTGCTGACTGCCGATGCCGTCGTGGCGGAGCCACTCACCTACGCCGACTCGACCGTGCGCGTGGAGGGCACGGTAGCCCAGGTCTGCCAGAAGAAGGGCTGCTGGGTGACGTTCCAGGGCGAGGAGCCCGGAACCAACCTCCGCATCATGGTCCCGCGCGACGACGAGGGCCAGTACGTCTACACCTTCCCGATGGACCTCGGCCCCGTGCGCATGGTCGTCGAGGGCACCGTCGAGGTGACGGAGATGGACCCGGAGACGGTCGCGCACTACGAGGCGGAGGGGGCCACCGTGCCACCCGCTGGTGACGACGGCATCGTGCGCCAGGTAATGCTCGTCGCCTCGGGCGCGATGGTCGAGGCCGCGCCGCCAGAGGACTTTGTGACCCCGGAGCCCCCCACCACCGACGAAGCGTAGCGCTAAGCTGTCGGCTCGCGGCCCTCGGCTGTCGGTCGGCTTCCCATCCATAGGCTGCGTACCCGAACGGCGGGTGCTGGTAGCCGACAGCTGCTAGCCGAAAGCCCCTACCCCCATGCCCACGGTCAAAATCGACGGCCAGGAATTCGAGTTCGAGAA
Source organism: Bacteroidota bacterium (assembly GCA_039208155.1). Lineage (GTDB taxonomy): Bacteria > Bacteroidota > Rhodothermia > Rhodothermales > Rubricoccaceae > JBCBEX01. Next base: position 3,764 of record JBCCRG010000353.1, read on the forward strand.
GGGCGACAAGGCCCTCCAGTTCCTGCTCGACGAAGGCATCGAGATCCCGCACTTCTGCTACCACCCGGCGCTCTCGATCCCGGCCAACTGCCGCCAGTGCCTCGTCCGCGCGGGCACGCCCATGTTCGACCGCGCCACGCGCGAGCCGGTCCTCGACGACAACGGCGTCCAGAAGATCAACTTCTTCCCGAAGCTGATGCCGTCGTGCTCGCTCGACCTGTCGGACGGCATGGTCATCGAGACGCAGTACGCCAACCCCAACGTGGAGGACGCGCACGAGGACAACCTCGAACTGCTCCTCATCAACCACCCGCTCGACTGCCCGATCTGCGACCAGGCGGGCCAGTGCCCGCTCCAGATCCAGGCCTACAAGTATGGCCCCGAGGGTAGCCGCTTCGAGTTCGAGAAGGTGCACAAGCCCAAGCGCATCGACCTCGGACCGCACGTCATCCTCGACGCCGAGCGCTGCATCAACTGCACGCGCTGCACGCGCTTCACCGAGGAGGTGAGCGGGTCCTACCAGCTCTCGATCGTCAACCGCGGCGACAAGAACTACCCGCTGCCCCCACCCGGCGAGCCGTTCGACGACCCCTACTCGATGAACGTCGCCGACATCTGCCCGGTGGGCGCGCTCACGGAGAAATACTTCCGCTTCAAGGCGCGCGTCTGGGAGATGTCCAGCACGCCGTCGGTGTCGGACTTCGGGAGCAAGGGGCTCAACGTGACCTACTGGGTGAAGGACAACCAGGTGCTCCGCATCACGCCGCGC
>JBCCRG010000354.1:0-4530 GCA_039208155.1 Bacteroidota bacterium
CCTCCGCAACGAGCACTTCCTGTTCGCGGCGCTGCGGTCGTACCAGCAGATGCACCGCAACCACTTCCCCGACCTCGAAGCCGAGGCCGAGGCGTTCCGGCAGGCGACGGGCTTCGACGCTGAAACAACGCTCACCGATGACGACCTCCGCGCCGCGCTCGCCGACCGCTTCAGCGTCGCCGTAGACCTAGAGACGATCCCGCAGCACGAGGCGCTCGGGCGGCTCCGCTCGATCTACCACGCGCCGAAGCGCCGCCGCGGCCGCCGAGCCGCTCCCGCTGCGTCGTCCGTGCTCCACGTCAACCCGAGGCTGATGCCGTCGCAGCGCGCGTTCGTCTACGCCCGCGAGATCGGTTACCACCACCTCGGCATCGAGGAGCGGCCCGTGACCTCGACGTGGATGGAGGTGACGTCGTTCGAGCAGGTGCTGGGTCACTTTCGCGCGTCCTACTTCGCCGGGGCGCTTCTCATGCCCCGCGCCCGCGTCCGTCGCGATCTCGACGCCCTCTTCGGCGCTGAAACGTGGGACGCCGCCCGCATCCTGCGTGGCCTCGACGCCTACCGCGTCACGCCCGAGATGCTCTACTACCGCCTCAGCGAGGTCATCCCGACCGACTTCGGGCTGGAGGAGATCTACTTCATGCGCTTCAACCACCGGCTGGGCACCGACTCCTACAAGCTCACGAAGGTGTTCAACATGTCGCGCGTGCCGGTCCCCCACGGCATCTCGTCTGAGGAGCACTACTGCCGCCGCTGGGTGTCGATGGAGGCGCTGCGGGCGCTGGAGGTGCAGCAGGCGACCATCGGCAACCCGCCGCCCGTGGTGCGGGCGCAGCGGGTGCGGTTCGTCAGCGACGACGCGCAGTTCTTCGCGATCGCGGTCGCGCGTCCCCTCGCGCTCAAGCCGGGCATCAACTCGGTCGTCTCGCTCGGCTTCCGCATCGACGACGACTTCCGCCGCGTCGTGCGCTGGTGGGACGATCCCGACGTGCCGCGCCGGGAGGTCAACCTGACGTGTGAGCGCTGTCCGCTCACCGACTGCGCGGAGCGTATCGCACCGCCGACGGTGCTGGAGCACGACGACCGCATCGCCCGGCAGCGCGAGGTGCTGGAGACGCTGCTGGGGAACGGGAGGTAGGCGTTGGCTGCCGCGCGTCTGCTGGAATGAATTCGTTGGGGAGAGGCGGGCAGGACATTTGCTGCTTCGTGCGCGGCTTGGCACACTACACCCGACGCCGCGTGCGTTCCCCGAGCGGTTCCTGTGGATTGCCCCGTGTCTGGGTTGCGGTGCGGAACCCCCTCCCGTAGTTTCTCGCCCGGTTTTTTTCGCGCCGACACGGCTGCCTATCGACCCCGTCCGCTACGCTCACAACCCGTCCGTTTGCACACCGCCCCGCCGTCTCGCGTGTGGGGATCGGACGCCGTACGTAGCCGAGACCCGTGTCCGTCGCATCGTCTTCTCCGGAATCGCCCGCCTCGTGGGAGGCGTCTTCGTCGGAGACCTCCTCGTTTGTCCGGGGAGGTGACGAGTGGGCGCAGGCTCGCCGGGCCGTGCGTCGCGAACGGTGGTGGGTGGTAGCTGGGAGCGTCCTCGTGCTGGCGGCGCTCGCGGCGGTCGCGTGGCGGCAGGCCCGTGCCGCGACGGGCCCCCGCGCCTCGGGCGTCTGGCGCTATGTCGCCGTGGCCGACTCCGATTCCGTGGCTACAGGGACGCTCGCGCCGCTAGACACGGCCAACCTGCCGCCGTTCGATCCCACCGACGTCGAGTCGTTGCGCGTGGCCGTCATCGGCGACACGACCACGCTCGACACGACGCGCGCTGCGACCTACTTCCCGATGCGCCGCCGGGACGACCTCCTCGCTGCGATCACGGCGCGGCGCGCCCGCAGCTTCGACCTTGCTCCGCCCGGGTCCTGGCAGCGCGTCGCCGAACTCGACTCGACGGAGCTGCGCTACACCATCCGCGAAACCGTGCGCGACGGCGACGTGCGCGTGCCTTACGAAGCCGACCTCGCCACCTTCCAGGCGGCGCTGCGTGCCCAGGTCATCGAGGACAACTTCCGCAACGTCGCGCGGGAGCAGCTCACCCGGCGCGGGCGTGGGCGCGGCGGGCTCGGCCTCACCATCGACGTGCCTGGCGGGCGCGGCGGGGCCTTCGAGACCATCTTCGGCAAGAACGAGGTGGCGCTCAACGTCAACGGCAACGCCAACGTCAACCTGGGCTTCGCCTACAACGAGAACGAGCAGCAGGAGGCCGCCACCGGCCAGGGCGGGCGTCTCAACCCCGACTTTGCGCAGGAGCTCGCGCTCGGCATCACCGGCACCATCGGCGACAAGCTGAGCATTAACGTCAACTACGACACCCAGAACACATTCGAGTTCGAGAACCAGGTCAAGCTGCTCTACGAGGGCTACGACGACGACATAATCCAGCGTATTGAGGCAGGCAACGTCTTCCTCCAGACGCCGAGCGACCTGATCCGCGGCGGGCAGCGGCTCTTCGGCATCCGCACCGATCTGCGCTTCGGCGGCCTTGGCGTCACGCTCGTGGCCAGCCAGCAGGACGCCGAGGGCGACGCGCTCGAGATCGAGGGCGGCAGCCAGACGACCAACTTCGACATCGCGCCCTACGACTACGAGGACAACGCGCACTTCTTCCTCAGCTACTACTTCCGCAACCGCTGGGACGAGGCCCTCTCCGCCCCGCCCAACATCATCGGTGACCCCGAGTTCGCCCAGATCGACGACATCGATGTGTGGTTGCAGGACCGGACGGTGAACCAGACGAACCAACTCACGGAGGGCCTCGCCCAGGCCGTGGCCCTCCTCGACCTTGGAGAGCCTGGGCAAGAAGCAGGGTTCCAGGACGCGCCCAACGGCGTGCTCGACGGCGGCGATGCCTACCTGGCTGCGCTCGGGGCGTCGCCGCCGCTCCCGCGCGAGACGATCGACCAGTACACCGACGCGGACCTCGAAGACATCCGCACGGCGTCCAACACCATCGACTTCCAGCAGCGCTTCGGGCTCGGCATTGCCGACTTTGCCGATGCGCGCTTCAAGAAGCTCACCAACGGCCGCGACTACGTCTTTAACCCGCAGCTCGGCTACCTCTCGCTTAACCGCAGCCTCGCCCCGGACGAGCGCCTCGCCGTCGCGATCCAGTACCGCCGCCGCGATGGCACGCCCGTCACCATCGGGGACTTCGGCGAGGAGACGGGCACCGACCAGAACGGCCAGCGCATCATCCTCAAGCTGCTCCGCAGCGACAACCCCGTCCCGCAGGACGCCTCCTGGGGGCTCACGATGCGCAACATCTACCGTATCGGCGGGCGCTCGCTCAACCCCACCGACTTCGAGCTCGACATCGTCTACCAGCCGTCGGGGCAGCCTCCCCAGGAGACGTTGCCTGGCGTGAACATCGGGCAGCAGCGGACGCTCCTCACCACGCTCGGCCTCGACCGCCTCGACGACGACGGGCGGACGCCCGAGCCCAACGCGGCGTTCGACTTCGTGACGGGGCTCACCATCAACGCGGGCGACGGGCGCGTCATCTTCCCGTTCCTGGAGCCCTTTGGCGCGCGGCTCCGCGAGGTCTTCGAGGGGATGGCGGAGTTGAACGGGGAAGGGCTCCCGGTCCAGTTCTCCGGCGACATCGCCGACGCGGCGGCGGCCACGGAGCTCTACGCCTTCGAGACGCTCTACGACATCAAGCAGGAGAATGCGAACCAGTTTCCGGGCCTCGACCGCTACGCCATTGTGGGGTCGTTCCGGTCGAGCGTGCAGGAGTCGTACAGCCTCGGCTTCGCCGTCGTGGAGGGCTCGGTGCGCGTGACCTCGGGCGGCGTCGAGCTGGCGGAGGGCACGGACTACACGGTGGACTACACCTCCGGCGAGGTCATCATCGTCAACCGCGCCTTCCTCACGCCGGGGCAGAACATCAACATCGACTTCGAGCGCAACCAGTTCGCGGCTATCGGGCGCAAGACGCTGCTCGGCTTCCGCGCGGACTACGCGCTCGGCGAGAACCTAGAACTCGGCGGGACGTGGATGCGGCTCTCCGAGCGGCCACTGATCGACAAGTACCGCATTGGGGAGGAGCCCATCGACAACACCATCTTCGGGCTGGACGGGCGCTACGCAGCGGAGCCACGCTGGATCACGCGGTTCGTGGACGCGCTGCCGCTCGTGCAGACGAAGGCGCGGTCGGCCTTCGAGATCAAGGGCGAATACGCGCGCTTCACGCCAGGGCACCCGGAGACGTTCGCCTTCGAAGAGCGACGGGCCGCGCTCCAGGGGGCCGGGCGCGACTTCACGCCAGACGAGCAGCAGGGCATCTCGTTCATCGACGACTTCGAGGGCACGGAGAACGCGTTCTCGCTGCTCCAGCCAGGCGCGTGGCAGCTCTCGGCGGCTCCGCAGGAGGCGGGGCCCGATGGCAGTGGTACCACCCTCGACGGGCGGGCGATCACCGACCCGACACTTGCGGCCAACTGGCGCGGCCTCTTCGGGTGGTACACGCTCCAGCGTTTC
>JBCCRG010000355.1:0-4513 GCA_039208155.1 Bacteroidota bacterium
ACGCTCCGCACGTCGACGCCGAACTTGTAGGCGTAGTACTGGCACAGGAGTTCGCCGCTCACCTTCGTGAGGCCATACATCGTCGTCGGTTCGAGCACCGTCGTCTGCGGCGTCGCGTCGCGCGGCGTCGTCGGGCCGAACGCAGCGATGGACGACGGCCAAAATACCTGCAAGCCGTGCTCTCGGGCCGCTTCGAGGACGTGGCGGAGGCCGTTCATATTCACGTCCCACGCGAGGTGCGGCTGCTGCTCCCCGGTCGCAGAAAGCAGGCTGGCGAGATGGTAGACCGTGTCGATGTCGTACCGCTCGATGAGCCGCGCAAGACTGACCGGGTCGCGCACGTCGAGGACGTCGGCAGGGCCGCCGGTGTGGAGGAGCGGGCGGAGGTCGGTGGCTAGGATAGCGTCGCGACCGTGGCGGGCGCGGAGCAGCCGCACGAGGTCGGAGCCGATCTGACCGCCGGCACCGGTCACGAGGACGCGGGGCATAGGAGGATGGGCTTGGAGAGGGGGGAGGCGCGGTCTTTGTGTGTACGCTCACAGGACGCGCTGACCAATCTAGCAAAACGCGCCCCCGAAGCGCTTCCATCAACGCGGAGCGCCTGCGTGAAGAAGGCGCAACCGATACGGGAAAAGTCCGTTACACGTTCTATATTTCGGCATCACCTAGCCCTCCTTCCGATGCGCCTCGCTACGCTCCTCCTCGCCTTGCTCGCCGCTCCGCTCGCCCTCGCGCAGCCGACGCTGCTCGCGAGCGTCGAGGGCGACATGCCGCTCGTGCTGGCCGCGACCACGGAGACCGACGACGCCACGCCGGGGAGCTACACGATCTATTCGCTCTACCCGAACCCGACGGCGGACCGCGCTGAGCTGACCTTCGCGGTCACGCGCGCCCAGGGCGTCCGCGTGGTGCTCTACGACGTACTCGGTCGCCGCGTGGCGACGCTCTTCGAAGGGGCGATGGAGGCTGACGCCGCCCGCGCGGTCGCGATCAACGTGGCTGACCTCCCGGTGGGCCTCTACGTGGTCCGCGTCACCGGCGACGACTTCCGCGCCGTCCGGCGCCTTACGGTCGCTCGCTAACGCTTCATCAGTCTCAGCGCTTCGTGAGCCTCGCGGTCCGAATTGCGCCATCCGCGGTCTGGAGGCGCACGATATACGTGCCAGGGGCCCACGCTGTCGCGTCGAGCACGAGCGTATGGTCGCCTGCGGCTCGGGTCGCCGATTGCGTCTGAAGACGCCGCCCGAGCAGATCGAAGGCCTCCAGCGTCATGGTCGTTGCTACGGGAAGGGCGACCTGGAGGGAGGCTGTCTGAACGAGCGGGTTTGGATAGGCGGAAAGCGTGAGAGCTCGTGGCGTGGCGTCGTCCTCAGTAGAGACGGAGGTGAGGTCTGCCAGTGTCGCTGTGCCGTACTCAACGTCAGCAATGCGTGCGTAGGTGATCGACTGTCCTGAACTCGCGTCTCCTGCAAACGAGACGAGTCCGATATCGGAGACGAGCCTCAATCCGCCTGCGACCGAGTCTTACCCGATGGAGGCAGCCTGCTCAACCCCTCCAGGTCCCGTGCCCCCTTCGACGACTTCGTAGAAGAACCGCAGCTCCTCGCTATCGAAGGTGCATTCGCCGACACCGAACGGCACATCGAGTGAGCAGGGCGTCTCGATGAACGGTGTTTCCGTGCCGTCGGGCCCGAGCACCATCACCTGCGCGGCGGTGGTGTCGTAGCGGAGCACATAGTCGACCGGGTTGCTACCGAACGGGAAGCCCTCCGGTGCCCGCTGGATCATGACAAGGTACTGGGTCCCGTTCACCACCGAGTCGCGCACGACCTCGCGCCGGAAGGGGGCGGTCTAGAGCGCCCCGCCGTACTCCCAGGCATTCCCGACAGCGAGCGGGAAGAAGCGCGATGGCTCGGGCGGCTGCGGGCTGTCCTGAGCGACGGCGACGGGACCTAAAAGGAAAGCGAGGCAAAGCGTAACAAAACGCATGGCAATAATCAGACGCGTGAAGGAAAGACTACACAATAGAGGATGGGTGGCTGGAATCAAAGTGGGGCTCGGCACATCGCTTGCGGTAGCGGTGCGATCCTGCACCAACTGCCTGCTGCGATGCCGTTTTATACCCAGTCCTCCCCTACCGCGTCGCCCGACGACCTCCGCGACCGAGCCCGGGACCCAATCCCGGCCGCTGACCCGTCGCGGTTCGTGACCTCGGGCTACCCGGACCTCAGCGACGACGAGCCCGACGGAGCGACGGCCTACGACCTGATGGTAGCCGGGCAGCCCTACCCGCTCGACGACCCCGAGATCGACCTCTACCACCGGCACGCCGCCGACCACTGCCGGGCGTTCGGCGAGGCGCCAGCCGATGGCCCCGAGCGGCTCGCGCTCGTCTACACGCTCTTCGACGTGTCAGGCGAAGACATCCGCGTCGAGCCGCCGCTCGCGGTCGCGTTTGGGCGGCACATCACCACCGGCGAGGACGTGCAGATTGGGCCGGGTTGCCGCCTGATGGACTTCGCGGCGATCACGCTCGGCGACCGCACGGTCCTCGGCTGCGAGGTTCTCATCCAGACCCAGATGCTCCCGATGCGCCCCGATCAGCGCGCCGAGCGCATGGCGAAAGCCGCCCCCGTCCAGATCGGGGCCGACTGCTGGATCGGCGACCGCGTCGTGATCTACCCCGGTGTCACCATCGGCGACGGCACGACCGTGGCTGCAGGCAGCGTCGTCACGTCGAGCCTTCCCGCAGGCGTACTCGCGGCCGGGCATCCGTGCAAAGCCGTCCGAGAATTGTAGGATGTGCGATTGTAGATGTTCGATTGGGGAAGCAAATCGCAAATCCTACATCAAAAATCGACGATCCCTAGCGTTGCCAGAAGTCGGGCGTCAGGAGGACGATCAGTGTAAAGATCTCTAGCCGCCCGGCGACCATCAGCAGGCCGAGTACCCACTTCCCGAAAGCGGGCACGACGGCATAGGACTCCGTCGGTCCGACGGCGCCGAACCCAGGCCCGACGTTGCCAACGCTGGCGGCCGTCGCGGCGAACGCGCTGAAGAGATCGAGGCCGGTCAGAGCGAGCAGGAGCGTACCGAGCAGCAGCAGCAGCAGGTAGAGCACCACAAACGAGAGCACGTTGCGCATCACGTCCGGCGGTACGACGCGGTGGTCGAGGCGGATGGGAAAGATGGCCTGCGGGTGGAGGAGGCGGTGGACCTCACGCTGCGCGTTCTTAAAGAGCAGGATGTGCCGCAGCACCTTGAAGCCGCCGCTCGTCGAGCCCGCCATCCCGCCGACGAAGAAGAGCAGGAACAGCACGCCCAGGCCGAGCGCGGGCCACAGTTCGTAGTCGCTTGTCCCGAGCCCCGTCGTGGTGATGACGGCGACGACCTGGAAGGCGGCGATGCGGAGCGCATCGAGGAGGCTCGCGAGTGTGAGGCCAGGATCGGTGAGGTCGCCCGTGTTGGCGGGGAGGACCGCGTTGGTCGGGGCCCAGAGCGCGAGCGTGATGAGGACCGTCGCAGTGAGGCAGATGCCGAGGTAGGTCCGGAACTCGCCGCTCTGCCAAAACACGCCGGGTTTGCCGCTCAGGGCGTAGTAGTGCAGCGTGAAGTTGGCTCCGCCGATGAACATGAAGAGCACCGTAACCCACTCCACATAGGCCGAGCCATACTGGCCGAGAGAGCCGTCCTCCGTCGAGAAGCCGCCCGTCGCCATCGTGGAGAAGGCATGGTTGACGGCATCGAAGGCGCTCATCTCGGGGAGGAGGAGCAGAGCGTTGACGAGCGTGAGCCCCGCATAGATGCCCCAGAGGCGAGTGGCGGTGTCGCGGACGCGCGGGGTGAGCTTGTCGGTGGTTGGTCCGGGCACCTCGGCCTTGAACAACTGCATCCCGCCGATGCCCAGCAGCGGCATCACGGCGAGTGTGAGCACGATGATGCCCATCCCGCCGAGCCAGTGCATGAGGCTGCGCCAGAAGAGGAACGCGTTCGGAATCGCCTCGATGGCGGGCGTATCAACTCCGCCGAGGATCGTGGCGCCGGTGGTGGTGAAGCCGCTGATCGTCTCGAAGAACGCGTCGGTGTAGCTGTCGAGGACGCCCGTGATCACGAACGGCACCGCCCCGACGAGCGCCATCACGATCCACGCCAGCGCCACGATGGCGAACCCGTCGCGGATCTGGATCTCGCGCTGGGGCCGGTTGGTGAACCACAGCCCCGCTCCGCCCCCACCGGCCACGAGTGCGGTCACGCCGAAGCCCCACCACTCGACCTCGCCGTAGTACAGCGCCACGCCCATCGGCGCGAGGAGCGCCACGCCCAGCGCGCCGAGCAGCGCCCCAAGCACACCGACGACGGCGGAGACGTTTAGGCGCATGAATATTTGCGATTTGAGATTTTGGATTTGCGATTCATCTCAGTCGAAGTTGATGGGGCAAATCGGCAATCTAAAATCATCAATCGAAAATCACCGCAACTCGTCCACCTCGGCCTTGGCGGCGCGGTCGGAGTC
>JBCCRG010000356.1:0-4497 GCA_039208155.1 Bacteroidota bacterium
AGGGCAGGTGGTCCACCACGCGGTCGTCCCAGCTCAGCCGCCCTTCATCCACGAGCATCGCCAGGAGCGCTGCCGTGAACGCCTTCGTGTTCGAGGCGATGGCAAACAGCGTGTGCTCGTCCACCGGCGCGTCCGTGCCGATGGTCCGCGTCCCGTAGCCCTTCGCGTGCACGACCTCGCCGTCCTTCACGATGGCGACCGCCAGCCCCGGCACGGGCCAGTCATCCAGCGATGCCTCGATGTACGCGTCCAGCGCCGCAGGGTCCACGTCGCCTGCAGGCTGCGCGAGGAGGGGCGCAGCAACGAGGAGAGCAAGGAGCGCAGCCAGGCGGGCGGCGAAGACAAGGCGGAGCGGCATGGCAGGGGCGGCAGTGATAGAACGGGCGCGAAGGTACTACGCCCGCTCCATGCTACGCGCCTTCACCCGTTGAGGCTATTGAGATTGCCTCGCACGGTCTGGGTATTGGGGTGGTCCGGGCCGAGGAGCTGTTCCAAGATGGCGAGGGCGCGCTTGTAGGCAGCACGTGCGCCGGAGAGGTCGCCGAGGTCCTGAAGTGCGTTACCAAGGTTGTTTGCAGCGGTGGCGACTCGAGGGTGGTCCGGGCCGAGGAGTCGTTCCAAGATGGCGAGGGCGCGTTCGTAAGCAGCGCGTGCAGCCGGGAAGTCGCCTAAGTCCCAGAGTACGGTGCCGAGGTTGTTGACTCGAATAGCGACGGTGGGATGGTCGGATCCATAAGTCGCTTCGCTGATGGCGAGAGCGCGCTCAAAGGCCTCGCGTGCGGCTGGGAAGTCGCCGAGGGCTCGAAGTACGTCGCCGAGGTTATTGAGACGGATGGCTACCTCAGGGTGGTCCGGTCCATAGGTAGCCTGGTCAATGGCGAGGGCACGCTCAAAGGCCTCGCGTGCGGCTGGAAGGTCGCCGAGGTCTTGGAGGACAAGGCCGAGGTTGTTGATCCTTCTGGTAACGTTGGGATGGTAGGGGCCGTAGGTGGATTGGTCAATAGCGAGAGCGTGCTCAAAAGCAGTAAGCGCTGCGGGTAAATTGCCGAGGTCTTGGAGTACTAGGCCATAGCTGCTGAGGAAAATCGCGACGTTAGGATGACCGGGTCCGTAAGCTGCGTTTGTGACGGTGATAGCACGCTCAAAGGCCTCGCGTGCGGCTGGAAGGTCGCCGAGGGCTCGGAGTACGTCGCCGAGGTTATTGAGACGGATGGCTACCTCAGGGTGGTCCGGTCCATAGGTAGCCTGGTCAATGGCGAGGGCACGCTCAAAGGCCTCGCGTGCGGCTGGAAGGTCGCCGAGATCTTTAAACACACCACCGAGGTTGTTGAGACCAATAGCGACTAAAGGGTGGTTGGATCCGTAGGTAACCCTATCAATAGCAAGAGCACGTTCGAGTGTTTGACGGGCACCGAGAAGGTCGGCCAGCACAAATCGTTCGTACGTGGCTTGCTTGTTTAGTAGGTGAGTAAACTGCTTTGGTTGGATAGTGACGTGCTCTACCTCATCACCGGTCACTGAACGGCTGTGCGGCATTAGAACAGCCAGCGCAGGCCATGTCTTCACGTTGGTCTGGATATCACTAGGAAATAGCGCGCTCACGATGGCTAGCGCGGTGTCGGCCCACCGGGTACGCTCGCTAACTCTCATCCTATCGCGCGTGACAGCTTGGACGAGGCGGTGGACGCTGAGACGGTCGCCGTCGGCGTCGAGGAGCGCATAGCGGCGGGCTTGACGGACGGTCTTGCGCCAGGCTACCGTACTAGTACGAGCGCTCTCCAGCGGCTTGGGTAGTGCCACCGTGGTCGAGCGGATCAGGTCGGCCGGGATGTCGTCGGGCGCGAGCCAGGCGCAGAACCGCAGGAGGGCGATGGCAGCGGGCGACTCCTCGCTGAGCCGCTTGAACGCCAGTTCGTAGGTCGTCGCTATCGTCTTCTGGTAGTCATCGGTGGCAGACGGATAGGCGTGTAAGGCGGCCCGCTGCTCCCGGTAGTCGTCGAGGTAGGTGTCGAACGAAATCTGGTTCTCGTCGATGTAGGCCCCGGCCTGTTCGAGCGCGAGCGGGAGGTCGCCCAGCGTCTCCGCGAGGCGCTCGGCGGCTTCATGCTCCGGGCGGCCCGTGCGTTCGAGGAGAAAGGCGATGGCGTCCTCGCGCGGCCATGTCTGCACATCCACCGGCTCGGCCACGCCTCGCCAGTCCGGCGCGCGCGAGGTGATGAGCGTGTGCCCGCCGCCCTGTCCCACCAGAAACGGCTTCACCGACGGCGCGTCCGGCGCGTTGTCGAAGATCAGAAGCCAGCGCTGCTCCGTGTTGAGAAGCCAGCCCCGGAGCGCTTGGTGCGCGGCCTCCAACCCTGCCTGCCGGTCCGCGAGGCGGAGCGTGTACGCCAACTCAGCGAAGTCGCTGCGGAGAACGGGGCCTTCCTCCGCGCTGATCCACCAGACCACGTCGTAGGCATCGCGGTGGAGGTAGGCGTACTGGAGCGCGATCTGCGTCTTGCCCACACCGCCCATGCCGCGCAGCGCCGTCAGCGCCGCCACATCGCCGCGCGCAAAGGCGTCGCGGATGGCGTCGAGTTGGACGGTGCGGCCCGTAAAGTTCTTGCTCGGCTCGTAGGGCAGGTTCCAGACCTGCGCGCGCCCCGCGTACGTCACCACGCGCCCCCGGCGGATCTCCGCCGTGAGCTTCTCAATGACGCGGTCGGACTCCGCCGTCGTGTGCTGCCTGCCGCGCTCGGCCTCCGCTGAAGTATGCTGCTTCAATTCGCGGACCGCATCGTCGAGGAGAGCACCTACGCTGTCAAGGACCGCCGCGTGCTCCGCGCGGAGGAGGGTGCCGTACCGTTCGAGGGCATCGTCGTGCGCCTGCTGCGTGGCCGCGACCGCGTCGGCGTGTTGCGCCGTGCCCCGCGTCGTCGCCACGATTTCGCCGAGCATGAGCATCACGAGCGCCGAGAATGCCGCCCGGCCCTCGTCGCCCTTGAGCACGCTCCGGAACGCTCCGGCAAACTCGGTGCACAAGACCTCGGCGACCTCCCGCACCGTCCCATCGCTCAGCGTGAGGCCCGTCCGGGTATTGCGAGGTATCCTGCGCCACTGTGTGAGCAGGTCCTCGATGAAGCCGTGCCAGGCGTCCACCGTGCCCACCACGCCCACCGGCTGGCTCGCAGGCGTGGCGAAGAGGGCCACAGCCTGCGCGTCGGTTAGCACGCCGCGCGTCCCCAGTTCCTCGCGGAGCCCTTTGAGAACGGTCCGGTCCGGGTCCCCGCGTTTCTCCGCTTCGCGCTCCAGCAGCATCGCGATGGCGTCCCGCTGCGCGAGCACGAGGTGCCGGTTGGCGAGCGTCGTGCGGAAGTCGCTGCGGTCGCCCAGCCGCGCTTCCAGCGAGTTGGTGAACAGCCCGCTGGCCACGCTCGACAGAAAGCCGGTGGCGACGGAGGTGACGAGGCGCGTACCAGGAAGCGCAGCATCGGCGGCCAGAGCGACGACGCTAAGCATACCCCGGAACGCGAGTACTCGATTGGAGACTGCGTTTCCAGAAAAAATGGACGTCCTGCCTCCAGGGAAACGTAAATGTTGGTGGTCTCTGGCGCGCGTAGGTCTGCCTTTGAGATAAATCGTGTCGCGAGAGAGGTCAGGCCCCGCATCCCAGACTACTCCTCCCATCTCATCAACACTCACTGCGCTAAAAGCACGAGCCTCGTTGATGCGCTGAAAGATGCCACGATCGAGTAGCGGTGAAACATCATAAGAGCGTTGCTCGCCTGTGGCGAAGGTGGCAAGCAGGCTACGCGTTTCCCAGTGAGGTTCTACTCGTACGATGCGGGGAAGCATCGGAAGTGCGTTAGAAGACGTCTGTGCTGTTTCCATCAGCTTGGTGGTTCGACACGACCGGGTGGCTCGAAGTTCACGGCGTGATTCCAGGCCTGTTCCAGTTCGGCCTCTCGCAGCGCGGTCCAGGCTTGCACGAGACGCTCCTGCCTCTTCGGAAGTCTTCCTGCTAGTCGATCTCCATCCGGGATTGAGTAGACCGCCTCCTCGCCGCCATACTTCGCATGGAAGTGCGGGGCTTGATGCCGGTTGGTGTCTGCGAAGTACAGATAGATGGCAATGCCAAAGAACTCCGAGATGCGGGGCATGACTCGCTACTCCTTCCCGCGCCGGTACCACCCCCACGCGCCGAGGCCGAGCACGCTGCCGTAGACGAGGAGCGTCGCGAGGAGGCTGATTCGGTAGCCCAGGTCGTGCAGGGGCGGGTCGAAGCGCATGCGGATGAGGTGCTGGCCCTCGGGCACGGCCACGCCGCGCAGCAGGTGGTTCACCCGCACGATCTCCGTCGGCGCGTCGTCCAGCGTGGCGACCCACCCGGCGGGGTAGTAGACCTCGCTCGCTACGAGCAGGCGCGGCGCGTCGGTGTCGACCTGCCACACGATCTCGCGCGGCGTAAACCGCTCCAGCGTCACGCGCGCCGTGCTCGTCGAGTCGATGGGCGCGGTG
>JBCCRG010000357.1:0-4491 GCA_039208155.1 Bacteroidota bacterium
CCAATCGAGTCACCTCCAATCGAGTCACCTCTGCGAATGCGCTGGTCAGAGGAGGCTCTCACGAAGTGAAGTCACCGAGGTTGTACCGTGAGGTGCTTCTCATCACGAGTCGTGACGGCCTTACGGCAACGACCACGTGCCCTCACCGGCAACCTACGCGCTAGCGATTCCGAACACCACCTCTCCTGACTCCAGCACCGCTCTCTCGCGCTCTGGACCTACGCCGCCACCCTCACCAAGCGCGCTGTCTCCTCTACCCTACCTACGCTACCGTCTGCGACGCCGGCGAACACGCGTCGTGGCAGCACCTGCGCGAGCGCTACCGACCGAGTGTGCTCGACCGGACGCGGGCAAGCGAGGCCCCCCTACGCTGTGACTTGACGGTCTGGCTCGCCTTTGACCTGCGGCTGCCTCGGCTCGCGTCTTATCGCGTGGTCACGCTAGCCGAGATTGTGAGGCTGTCGGCGTGAGAACTTACCCCTGACAATTGACTAGGGGGAGAACTCCACAAGCATCCTGAGCACTGCTATAGGGCTCATCGGAGATCACACAGCGCCACTCAGCCCTCCCCTACTCGTTGCTGTCGCGCTCATAGGCGTCGATGATGTCCTTCACGAGCTGGTGGCGCACCACGTCGCCTTTATCGAATTGTAGGAACCCAATGCCGTCCACGCCGCGCAGGATGCGGGTCGCCTCGATCAGGCCGGAGTCGCTGCGTCGGGGGAGGTCGGTCTGCGTGGCGTCGCCCGTCACAATGGCGCGGCTGCCGACGCCGAGGCGCGTCAAGAACATCTTCATCTGCGCCGTGGTCGCGTTCTGTGCCTCGTCTAGGATGACGAACGCGTTCGAGAGTGTGCGGCCGCGCATGTACGCCAGCGGGACGATCTCGACGGTGTTCTGGTCGGTGTAGGCACGCAGCTTCTCGCGTGGAATCATCTCCTCCAGCGCGTCATAGAGCGGACGGAGGTAGGGGTCGATCTTGTCGCGGAAGTCGCCCGGCAGGAAGCCCAGGCTCTCGCCTGCTTCGACGGCTGGGCGGCTGAGCACGATGCGCTTGACCTGCCGCGAGCGCAGCGCAGAAACGGCTAAAGCTACGGCCGTGTAGGTTTTTCCCGTGCCGGCTGGCCCTACGGCGAAGACGATGTCGTGCGAGCGTGCTAGCTCGACGAGACGGCCCTGGTTGGGCGTCTTCGCCTTCACCATCCCGCCTGCGGGCGTGTACAGGATCACGTCCGAACGGTCGGCGCGCTGGATGCCCTGGCCGAGCGTCGAGAGGTCGAGGACCGTGTCGACGTCGCGTTCGGTGAGGGTGCCGTTGCGGTGGAGCACCATCGTGAGCTCGCTCAGGACGCGCTCGACGCGGTCGAGGGCGTTGGCGTCGCCGAGAAGCTTCACTTGGTTGCCGCGCGCGACGATGCGTACGTCGGCGAAGGCAGCTTCGATCTTGCGGAGGTAGACGTCGTTGAACCCGAAGAGCAGCAGCGGCTCGACGGCGTCGATGGTGAGCGTGCGTTCAGCCAACAGGGGAGGGCGGACGGTGAGATAGGAATCGGGCCCGAAGGTATGCCAGACGACCCGGCCTGAGCGGCAGGTACGTCGGAAGAACGAGCGAGAAAGCTGCGTAGCACTTGACGCGTCCGCGATAGCAGCCCACCTTTTCGACCCTCGACCCTCGACCCTCGACCCTCGACCCTCGACCCTCGACCCCGCCATGCCGAACCTCGTCGTCCCCTTCACCAAGATGAACGGCGCGGGCAACGACTTCCTCGTGCTCGACAACCGCTTCCTCTACTTCTCGGACGAGGAACTGGTGGCGCTCGCCCAGCACTACTGCCCGCGCCGCACCGGCGTCGGGGCCGACGGCTTGCTCGCCCTCAACGCACCCGCCGAGGAGGGGGCCGACTACCGCATGCGCTACGTCAACGCCGATGGCTCGTGGGCGCGCATGTGCGGCAACGGCGCGCGCTGCCTCGCCCGGTTCGCCCGCGACGCTGGGATCGAGGGCCAGAACGGACGCCTCACCTTCGACGCCGACGCGGGGCGCTACGAGGCCGCCGTGCCCGACAACCCGGAGGCGAACGTGCGGCTCTACGTGCCCCCACCGCGCGACCTGGGCACGCGCACGCTTGCGGACGGGACGGAGGTGGCGTATGCCTGGACCGGCACCGAGCACGCCGTCGTGTTCGTGGACGACCTCAACGCCGTAGACGTGGACGCTCGAGGAACTGCGATCCGGCAGGACCCCGCCTTCGCGCCAGCTGGAGCGAACGCGAACTTTGTGGAGGTCAACGAGCGATGGGCGCGGGCGAAGCGGGCCTACCTCCGCGTGCGCACGTTCGAGAAGGGCGTCGAGGCGGAGACGCTGGCGTGTGGCACCGGTGCGCTCGCTGCGGCCGTGATGGCTTGGCACACGCGGCGCGTCCAGGCCACCTGGATCGACGTGCAGATGCCCGGCGGCACGCTCCAGGTGCAGTTCCAGCCCGGTTTTCAGGACCTCACTTTGTCCGGGCCCGCCGACACCGTCTACCAGGGCACCCTCGATGTGGACGTGGCGAGCCTGACGCGCTAGCCAGCCCGGTCCGTGAAGACGAGCCGGACGGGCAGCCCTTTCCGGAGCGAGAACAGCGAGGCCGCGCTGCCCCCGCGTACGCTGATTTCGAGGAAGTCGTCGGAGCCGTAGAGCATCAGCGGCTCGCCCTCGGCGACGGCCCCGTAGGTCGGCTGGATGCCGCGCAGAATCGCGGAGCCTACGTAGCCTTTCACGCCGCGTTGGTCTACGTGGGCGTCCACCACGGCGCGTGGAATGTTGGTGAGCGCGTTGCCGAAGTGGTCGAGGTGGAGCACCCAGCCCTGGATGCCGTGGGCGTCGGCCTGCGGCTGGAGCCAGTGGAGCGGTCGGAGCGCGTCGAGCGGTGTGCCCAGGTCGGCGAGCGCCGCGCCGGAGGCAAGTCGGGCCGCGGCCGGGGCGAAGATGTCGCGGCCGTGGAAAGTGCGGCTCGGCGTCGGTGTGCGCCACACGGAGGCGTCGAGCGCGACGGCCTCGTCGGGCTGGGCGAGGGCCTCGCCCTCCGCGCCGAACATGGTCGGGGCGAAGGCGAGCGGGAAGAGCCCGTTGTCTGGCCCGACGACGAACTGGTCGCCAAACCGAGCCGCGACGGGGTGCCGCTCTGTCCCTACGCCCGGATCGACGACGGTGAGGTGCACTGTGCCCGCCGGGAAGTGCGGCCAAGCCTGCCGGAGCACGAACGCCGCCTCCATCACGTCCTGCGGCGCGATGTCATGCGTGATGTCCACGAAGCGCAGCGTGGCGTTCTGGGTGAGCATGACCCCCTTCATAGCGGCCACGTACCCATCGCGGGTGCCGAAGTCGGTAAGGAGGGTAACGAGCGCAGGCACGAACGGAGGAGAGGTCGGGAAACGCCGCAAAAGGTACGATGCGGGCGAGCAGGCGCGAGCCCTGCCTCCCCGTCATACCAGATCCGGTTGCACCGTTCTGGTGTGTGGACGTGTGCAGGCGTGAACGTGTGGAGGTAGACGACCGCTACCACGTCCATACGTCCACGCCTTCAAACCCAAGTCCGGCTTCCGCACTTCGGGGAGATCGCAACGAGGCTTCCGGACTTGGTGTCAGACGGCGCGCACCTTGGCGTTGGGGCCCCTTTGTTCGCCGGGGGCTTCCGCGTATGTTGCGCACAGCCATCCACCGCCCGCCATGCCCGCCCTCGACCACTCGACCGCTTCGTCCGACGCCCCGTCTCCGGCGGCGCTCGACCAGGCCATGGACGAGTTCGTGACGTTCTGGGGCGAGATGGCCAGCCACTGGGGCATCAACCGCACGATGGCGCAGATCCACGCGCTGCTCTACGCCTCCGTCGAGCCGCTCGACACCGACGCGATCATGGCGCGCCTCCAGGTGAGCCGCGGCAACGCCAACATGAACCTGCGCGCGCTCGTGGACTGGCGGCTCATCGAGAAGGTCAGCCTGACCGGCTCGCGCAAGGACTTCTACGTCGCCGAGACCGACGTCTGGAAGATCTGCGCGACGGTCATCGAGGAGCGCAAGCGGCGCGAGATCAAGCCCGTGCAGACGGCCGTGGCCGACGCCATCGAGACGCTCTCCGACGACGGCGTCTCCCTCAACGCGCATGGCCAGACGTTCAAGGCGCGGCTCGACAACCTCGCGGACCTGCTGCAGGTGTTCGACACGGTCACGAACGCGGTGCTACCCTTCGTGCAGGCGAAGAACGAGAAGCGTCTCCAGCGCCTCGCCGGATTCGCGCAGCGGCTCGAAGCGGGCGGCAAGAACGGCAGCGCGGACTGACGGCGATGGCGTCCACGTCCAGCAACAAGGCCACTAGCAACAAGGCCACGGGCGACGAGGGCGAGGCGCTCGCTGCGGCGTACCTCGAAGCGCGTGGCCATGTGCTGATGGAACGGAACTACCGCTTCGAGCGCGAGGAGATCGACCTCATCGTCTGGGACCGCGACGAC
>JBCCRG010000358.1:0-4488 GCA_039208155.1 Bacteroidota bacterium
CCTCGGCCTTGCGGGCCTCCTCGGCCTTGCGGGCCTCCTCGGCCTTGCGGGCCTCCTCGGCCTTGCGGGCCTCCTCGGCCTTGCGGGCCTCCTCGGCCTTGCGGGCCTCCTCGGCACGCTGGAGGACGGACTTGACTGCTCCTGTGATATGCTTGAGGTCGCCCGAACGGTCTCGGCCCATGCGGAAGGACGAACCATGGAGGTAGGTCAGCGATCTCAGTGATTCCGGGAGCAAGTCACCCGGGACTTTTTTCATGCCTCGCACGAAAATGGGAATGATCGGAAGCCCAAGTTTGACCGCCATCTCCATCTCGATTCGTACAAAGTCACCAGGATTTTTTAGGCGCGGTCCCCAGTCCGGCCCCATCACGGCCAGCACGACCTCGCAGTCATGGAGCGCGTCGGTCACGTGCGCGAGAAAGTCAACGCCATAGGGGGTCGAGGCCACGTCCATGAAGACTTTGTCTTCGCCGAACTCGTTGACGAGCGCGTCGAAGATCTGCGGGACGATGTATTCGCTGTCCTCGCGGCGGTACGACAGGAAAACGCGGTGGGCCATCGGAGAGCGCGGGTGAAAACCAACCGTTGGAAGATAGAGCGGCACGGGAAGCGAGGCCAGGCTATCATCTTGCCATGCGAAGGTTGGCGCGGCTGGCGGGTGCGTGTAGTTTCGCCGCCCCTCAGCGCTTCGCGGGGCACTTCCCGTCTTCCGTCCATGCGGCTTCTCCTCCTCGTCCTCGCTCTGGCTGCCCCGGCGCTTGCCCAAGTCTCGGGTAGGCCGCCGTTGGAGGCCCCGCTGACGTGGGCTTACCTCGGCGTTGAGGACGGGCTCTCGCACAGCCGCGTCAACGCCATCGCGCAAGACGCGGAGGGCTTCCTCTGGTTCGGCACCGACGACGGGCTCAGCCGCTACGACGGCACTGGCTTCCGCGTCTACCGCCACGATCCCGCCGACCCGCAGTCGCTGCCGCACAGCCGCGTCTCGACGCTCTACGTCGAGGACGACGGGACGCTGTGGGTGGGCACGCAGCAGGGCCTCAGCCGCTTCGAGCGGCGCACGGAGACGTTTCGGCGCTACCGGGCGACGCCCGACCGCGCTGGCAACTGCAACGGCCTCATCGTCTCCATCGCCCGCGTGGCGCTCGGGCGGCTGCAGGCAGGTACGAACGCGGGCTACCTCTGCCAACTCACCGAGCCCAGCGCTGGAGCGGACGACCCGCCCGGAGGTGGCAGCCTGGAGCAACTCGTGAAGCTCCCTTTGACGGGCGTGACGTGCCCCTACAGCATCTTCGACCTGCACTGCCGCTATCCGCTGCCCTCCACCACGTTCCACGGGCCGCTCCTCGTGGAGGCGGGGCCGCCGGAGTGGGGCGAGGCTTTCGCCATCGTAGGCGACCCCGGGCAGGCGCTGCGGGTCGAGGCGTGGCGTGAGGACCAGTGGGAGGTGCTCGCGAAGTGGCCGGCGAGCAGCATACCCGTCGGTACGCAGGTGAGCATCCGCTGGAGTGACACCATCCTTTGGACCGCGACGGAGGAGCGGGGCATCGCCCAGGTTGATTTGGAGCGCGGGACGGTCGAGTTCCTGTCGTTGGGCGAGACGGAGCGGACCGAGGCCGGGCCTCCCGTGCAGGTGTTCGCGCTCTTCCGCGACCGCCAAGACCTGGTCTGGGTCGGGACCAACCGGGGCGTGTTTCGCTTCGGCGGGACGCGTTCGTCGTTCGAATGGGAGCGGCGCGTCGCCGGGCAGCCGGGTGCGCTCAGCGACAACCGCGTCAACGGGATGCTCGTGGATCGTGCTGGGACGCTCTGGGTGGCGACCAACGACGGGCTCAACCGCCGCCGCGCCGACACTGACGGCTTCGAGACGCTGCGGACCGGCTTCCCAGAGCCGCTGGCGGACGCCTTCTGGTGGCCCTACGAGGACCGCGCTGGCACGTTCTGGGTGGGGACGAAGCGGCGAGGCCTGCTCCGCCTCGACCGAAACACTGGGCGGTTCGAGCACGCCAAGATTCCGACCGGCCTGTTCTCGCCCGAGCTAGGGAGCGAGCCGAGCGCCATGCTGCCCGTCCGGCACCTGGCGGAGGATCGCCGTGGCGTGCTGTGGATCAGTAGCTCCTTCGGGCTCTTCCGGCGCGACACGGATGGCTCGTTTCACGCCTATCCCCACGATCCGGGCCGCCGCGACGGCCTCCCTGACCCGCGTGCGAGTGTGGTCTACGAAGACGGGTCGGGCGCGCTGTGGGTGGGTACCGACGGCGGCCTCTGTCGCCTCACCGACCTCACGCCACCGGGCCGCTTCGCCTGCGTGCGCCATCGCCCCGACGACCCGACGAGCTTGGGTGCCGACGTCGTCTGGACCATCGCCGAGAGCCTTGCCGACCCGGGTGCGCTGTGGGTCGGGACCATCGGCGGCGGGCTGTGTCGGTTCGACCTCGCCACGGAGACGTGCCGTCGCTACACCACCACCGACGGGCTGCCCAACAACACCGTCTACGGCGTCCTCGCGGACGACGAGGGGGCGCTCTGGATGAGCACAAACGGCGGCCTGGCGCGCTTCGACCTCGCCACCGAGACGTTCACCGTCTTCGCCGCCACCGAGGGCCTCCGCTCCGACGCGTTCGACTTCATGTCCTACCACCGCGCCACCGACGGGCGGCTGTTCTTCGGTGGCCCGCGCGGCTTCTACGCGTTCCACCCAGACAGCCTGCGCGCGAGCACCTACGTCCCGCCGGTCGCGCTGACCGGCATCCGGACGTTCGACCAGGTACGCCCCGGCCTTCCCGCTGCCGGCGATACGCTCCGCCTCGCGCACGACGAGAACTTCGTGTCCTTCGAGTTCGCCGCCTTCGACTTCGAGCGGCCGCGCCAGAACCAGTACCGCTACCGGCTCGTCGGCGTGGACGAACAGTGGCGCACGACGACAGGCGAGCGGCCCGAGGCGCGCTACACCGACGTGCCGCCCGGGACCTACACGTTCGAGGTGCTCGGGGCCAACCACGACGGGCTCTACAACCCGGAGTCGGTGCGGCTGACGCTCGACATCGTGCCGGCGTGGTGGCAGGCGTGGTGGTTCCGCAGCGGCGCGCTGCTGCTGGCGGTCGTGAGCCTCGGCGCTATCGGCGTGGGCACGGTGCGGCGGCGCGAGGCAGCGTGGCGGCGCGAGCAGGCCGAGGCGGCCGAGATGCAGCGGCGGCTGGCCGAGAGCCGCGAGCGCGAGCGCGCCCGCATCGCCCGCGAACTCCACGACGGCCCCGTGCAGCAGCTCTACCGCATCGGCCACGACCTCGACCGGCTAGCCCACCACGAGGCGCAGGTCGCCACGCCCGTGCAGGCTGCTCGCGCCGCCCTCACCGACGTGGCGGGCGAGCTGCGCGGGGTCCTGAGCACGCTCCGCCCGCCGCTCATCGAGCACCTCGGGGTGGGGGCGGCGCTCGGCGCGCTCGTGCGGCAATCGCGCCCGCATTTCCCCGACGCAGACCTCCACGCCGAGATCAACACCGATGGGCGACGGCTCTCCCTCGACGCGCAGCACGCGCTCTACCGGATCGCGCAGGAGGCCCTCGCCAACGCGGCCAAGCACGCCGAGGCGCGCGCCGTACGGCTTCGCCTCACCGAAGTCGGGTCGCGCGTGCAGCTCACCGTCCGGGACGACGGGCGTGGCTTCGCGGTCCCCGACCGGCT
Source organism: Bacteroidota bacterium (assembly GCA_039208155.1). GTDB lineage: Bacteria > Bacteroidota > Rhodothermia > Rhodothermales > Rubricoccaceae > JBCBEX01. Next base: position 3,682 of record JBCCRG010000358.1, read on the forward strand.
CGTGCGGTTCGCGCGCGAGGAGCGCTACGGTCTCGTCGGTGCCGCCGAGCGGGTCGAGCAACTCGGCGGGCGCTTCGCGGTGCGGTCCACGCCAGGGCAGGGCACCGAGGTGACGGTCGAACTCGATGCGGATGACGCGTAGCGGCGGCCTGGGCAGATAGGGTAGCGAGGTCTATAGCAGCGATACCCTCGCTCGATTGGTACGAGCGGGCGGGAGAATGGAACCTTCGGACCATCCGGCGGGCGCGACCACGCACGTTGATTGCGACGCCTCCTCCACCAACGGGCTTCGACCATGACGACCCACGCCTGCTTCCGCCGCGCCACACTCGGGCTCCTCGCCTTCGCACTGGCCGCCGCTGCCGTCCCCGAGAGCGCGGCGCAGTTCGATCGCCTCCGCGACCGGGCACGCAAGGCCGCCGAGGAGGTGCGTGGAGGCCAAGAGGCCACGCCCGAGCAGGAAGAACAAGACAGCGCCGACGACCAGTGGCGACGCCCCACTACGGACGACGTCCTCGCGGAGCCCGTGGCGCTGCCGCCGCTCGTCTACGACCGCCCCTTCGCCCCTGCTATTCGGACGGACCGGTTCCTCGACTACCTCGAGTTCGAGGCCAACGGGCGGTTTGCGCTCACCGACTTCACCGTCGTCTTCGTGCCGACGCGGGACGCCAACGGGGCTACCGTGGACTACTACAGCGAGCAGCGCGCGCACGTGAAGCTCATCCAGGGAGGGACCGAGCTGTGGGACCGCTACTACAGCGGCAGCAGCGTCCACGACGGGCCCGCGATGGACTTCAGCTTCAACCG
>JBCCRG010000359.1:0-4473 GCA_039208155.1 Bacteroidota bacterium
CCGCCGACATGGAGGTGATCTCGAACGCCTCGTGCACCACCAACTGCCTCGCGCCGATGGCGAAGGTGCTCGACGACGCCTTCGGGCTGGAGAAGGGCTTCATGACGACGGTCCACGCCTACACCTCGGACCAGCGCATCCAGGACGCGCCGCACAAGGACCTCCGCCGCGCCCGCGCCGCCGCCCTCTCGATCATCCCGACGACGACCGGTGCCGCCAAGGCCGTCGGCCTCGTCCTGCCGCACCTGCAGGGCAAGCTCGACGGCTTCGCCCTCCGCGTCCCGACGCCCGACGGCTCGCTCACGGACCTCACGGCTATCCTCAAGACGGAGGCCAGCGTCGAGGACGTCAACGCCGCGCTCAAGACCGCGGCGGACGGTCCGCTCAAGGGCATCATGGAGTTCAGCACCGACCCGCTCGTCTCCATCGACATCGTCCACAACCCGCACTCGTGCATCGTGGACAGCCTCTCGACGCAGGCGGACGGCACCCTCGTGAAGGTCGTCGGCTGGTACGACAACGAGTGGGGCTACTCCAACCGCACCGTGGACGTCGCCAAGAAGTTTGCCGAACTCAGCGGCCTCGCGTAATTCGCACTGCTCGTGTAGCGGGTAGGGGGTAGAGCGTGGGGAGTCCTACCCCTCTCCTCCCTCCCCCTACTCCCCATCCCCTCTCTCCGATGAAGCTCGCCCTCTCCGACCTCGACCTCGCGGGCAAGCGTGTGCTCGTCCGCGTGGACTTCAACGTCCCGCTCAACGACCACGGACAGGTCGCTGACGATACCCGTGTGCGCGCGGCTATCCCGACGCTCCGCACGCTCCTGGACGCAGGCGCGACGCCGGTGCTCATGAGCCACCTCGGGCGTCCGAAGGGCGAACCCGACCCGGCCTACAGCCTGCAGGCCGTCGCCGCCCACCTCGACGAGCTGCTGCCCGGCATCCGTGTCGTGTTCTGCACGAGCACGGTCGGACCCGAGGCAGAGGCGTGCGTGACGGGGGCTCCCGGGGGGAGCATCGTGCTGCTGGAGAACACGCGCTTCCTCGCGGGCGAGAAGAAGAACGACGCCGACCTCGCGGCGCAGATGGCGAAGCTCGGCGACGAGTTCGTCAACGACGCTTTTGGCTCGGCGCACCGGGCGCACGCTTCCACGACGGGCGTAGCCGAGGCGATGGAGGCCAAAGGCGGGCACGCGGCGATGGGCCTGCTGCTCGCCAAGGAGGTCGAGTTTCTGTCCGACGCCCTCGCTGACCCCGACCGCCCGTTCGTCGCCCTCCTCGGCGGCGCGAAGGTGTCCGACAAGATCGGCGTGATCGAGGCGCTCGTCGCGAAGGTGGACACGCTGCTCATCGGCGGCGCGATGGCCTACACATTCCTCCGCGCCCAGGACCACACGACGGGCACGTCGCTGGTAGAGGAGGACTGGGTGGAGCGCGCTCAGGGCCTGCTCGAAGCGCACCCCGACACGCTCCTGATTCCGACTGACCACGTGATCGCGGATGCCTTCGGCAACGACGCCGCCCGCAAGACCGTCGCAGGCGACATCCCCGATGGCTGGATGGGCCTCGACATCGGCCCGAAGACGGTGCAGCGCTACGAGGCTGTTCTTGCTGAGGCCAAGACGGTGATCTGGAACGGCCCGATGGGCGTCTTCGAGATGCCCAACTTCGCGAGCGGCACCCTGTCCGTCGCGAAGGCGCTCGCGCAAGCGACCAACAAGCGCAACGCCGTCACAGTCGTCGGCGGCGGCGACTCCGTGGCCGCCATCTCGCAGGCCCACCTCGACGACGACGTGTCGCACGTCTCGACGGGCGGCGGCGCGATGCTTGAACTCCTCGAAGGCCAGACGCTTCCCGGCATCGCGGCCCTGAGCGACCGGTCGTAGGTCGTGGGTCGCAGGCCAACGGCCGGGGGCTTTGACGCGGACCGACGCCGGAAGGCCATGCGTCTCCCGCTTGCCGAGGTCTGGGACCGCGCCGACGTGGTGGTTTCGACGAGGCGCGCAAATCTCATGGGGACCGAAGACCTTCGACGGCTGCTTCGCTCCGGTCCGATCCAGTTCGTTATCGCCAACGTCGGTGACCCACTCGACTGGATCCCGATCACCCGGTCGTACGATTTCTGGAAGTCTGAGGTAAAACCACACCTCGCCGATCCGGCGGAATGCGGCTATGTCCTGGAGGACTTTCCCGGGAGTTACTTCTACATCAGCACACGCTGGCTGTGGCCGGGTCACGAGCCACTCGTGACGTTGGAGACGTTTCATTGATCACGTCTTGTGGTCAGAGCGCCCCGCATCCTTCCGCGCATCCTTCCGCTCTCGCTGCCGTAGGTTCAGGCCGCCCCGACCTGCGACCCTCGACCTGCGACCCGTGACCACCCCTGCCATTGAAACGGCTGGCCTCGCCAAGACTTACGGCGGACGCTTCAGCCAACGTGTCGAGGCCCTCAAACCCCTCGACCTCTCGGTCCCGGCAGGCAGCATCTTCGGGCTGCTCGGCCCCAACGGCGCGGGCAAGACGACGCTCGTGAAGCTGCTCCTCGGCATCGCGCACCCCACGGCGGGCACGGCGACGCTGCTCGGCACCGACATCCGGGACGCGGAGGCCAGGCGGCGCGTCGGCTTCCTCCCAGAGAACCACCGCTTCCCGGACTACCTCACCGCGCGGCAGGCCCTCGACCTCTACGGGCGCATGTCGGGGATCTCGAACACGGCCGCGCGCCGGTCCCGTGCCGATGCCCTGCTGGCGCGCGTCCGGCTCGCGAAGGCCGCCGACCGCCGCATCAAGACGTTCTCGAAGGGCATGATGCAACGCCTCGGCATCGCGCAGGCGCTGCTCCACGAGCCCGCGCTGCTCTTCCTCGACGAACCCACGGACGGCGTGGACCCTGTCGGCCGCCGCGAGATCCGCGACCTCCTACTCGACCTCGGCCGGGACGGCATCACCATCTTTCTGAACTCGCACCTGCTCAGCGAGGTCGAGCAGGTCTGCACGCAGGTCGCCATCCTGAAGGACGGGACGCTCGCCCGCCTCGGCACCGTGGACGACCTCACGACGCAGGCCCGTCGCTTTCGCCTCCGCGCAACCCCGCTCCCCGAGGCGCTCCGCACCGACCTCGCCGCCGTGCTCCATCCCAGCGACGAACCACCTGCCAGCGACCTCGACACGCACCTCCTCCACGTCGACGACCGCGCGCACCTCAACGCCTTGCTCGACCGCCTACGCGCCGCCGGGGTCGAGATCGAGGCCGTGCAGCCGCTCAAGCAGTCGCTGGAGGATTATTTCATCGAGGTCGTGACGGAATGACGAGGTAGCTGTGTGTTGCCGTGCAGCGGTTGTGCTGTGCGGCCGTACTCTCCCGACCGCCATCACGCCTCCTTTGCACCCACCGCAACACAGCCGCACGGCCCCACCGCAACACTCATGGTTGGTCTTCTCCTGCTCACCCTGCGCGAGCTTCGCGCGAAGTGGATCGTGGTCGGCCTCTTCGCCGTGGCGACGGTGCTGTGGGTGCTGCTGGCGTCGCTGCTGAACCTCGACGTGGTGGACGGGACGCTGGCAGGGTTTCGGATCGCAGGCGGCGAGGTGCAGATGGAGGGCGGCCCGAGCGAGTTGGCGGGCTTCACGGCGTTGCAGCAGGTCGTCGTCGTTGTGGAGACGGGCGTGGCAGGGGGCGCGTACTGGCTCGGCATCCTGCTCGCGCTCTTTGCCACGGGTGCGCTCGTGACGAGCCTGCTGGAGCGCGGCCAGATCGACCTCACGCTCTCGAAGCCGCTCAGCCGCACGCAGGTGCTCGGCGGGCGCGTGCTCGGCGTGTGGGGCGCGATGCTGGTGCTCTTTACCTACCTCTTCGTGATGGTGTGGCTGGTGATGGCCCTCAAGAGCGGGATCTGGAACCCGCGCTTCCTGCTCGCCATCGGCCTCGTCTTCGGGATGTTTGTCACGATGTACGGCGTGACGACGCTCGTGAGCGTGCTCTCCGGCTCGACGGCGCTGGCGCTGATCGTGACCTACGGCGTGCTGTTCGCGTCGCTGCCGTTGGGCGCGCACTCGCAGCTCGCCCCCGTGCTGTCGCCAGGCTTCCGCGAGGCCTACCTCGCCGCCTACCACCTCCTCCCGAAGTTCCCCGAGGTGACTGGCATCATCGGACGGTTCACGCTGCGGCAGGAGATCCCGACGTTCTACCCGTTCCTCTCGTCGCTCGGCTTCGGCGCGGTGTGCTACGCGCTGGCGTTCTGGCGATTCGGGAAGAAGGACTTTTAGGGCTGTTGGCTATCGGCTTACGGCTGTCAGCTACTTCCTGCTCCGCGAGCCGACAGCTGAAAGCCCTCATACATCCACCAGCCCGAACGTGACGATCACGTCGGCGACCTCGATGCCGGTCTGCTGCATGATGCCCTGGAGGTAGCCCTTGAGCGACGCCTCGCACTCGTTCTGCACCGCTGGGTCGGTGTCCAGCTTCTCCTGCCCGAAG
>JBCCRG010000360.1:0-4434 GCA_039208155.1 Bacteroidota bacterium
CCCCTTGCTGTTGCCACGGTCCACGGTGGCGAAGACAACCTGGCGGTCGTCGCTGACCTTGATGGTCTGGATGCTGGCCCCTTCAGGAGCGTCGTTGCCGGTTTCGTCCTCGTAGTTCATCTCGAGATCGACGGCGAAGCGAATGCGGTTGAGGTTGCCGCGCAGGAGCAGGCCGTCGTCGTCGGCAGCGCCTGCCGGGTTCGATGCGGCGACGATGTCGCCCATCGCGCCGGATTCGGCGATGGTCGGTGCGGCCGCCGTGATCGGGGTAGAAATGTCGGAGGCGCTGTCGCAAGCGACTAGGCCGAAGCCGAGGAGGAACGTGAGTGCCGTGTTGCGTAGGGCAGACGGGAGGGAGGTAGACATGAGAGAAGAGATTGAATGAATGGGGGTGACTCGGCTGGGGCCCGGTCGCGCCTTCGAGAAGGCCTTGGGGAGGTCCAGCGCGGACAGTTGTAATCAACCCATTCCTGCGGCCCGTCCCTGAACGCGTTTTCAGTACGTTCGCGTAAACGAATGCCAGTTGCGGTGTAGTCATCCCGCAGGGGCCCTGTAGGACAAACCTGCACAGCGTTTTCCACGCATACGCGCCTAAAGCGGGGCGAACGGCTGCGGCTTCGACCCCAGGCCGAAACCATCGCGGGCGCTGCGTCTTTGGAGAGGGCCTCCGACCTATCCCCCTGATGCCCGCGCTCCTTTCCGTCAACCGCCTCACGAAACGGTTCGTCCCGGACGGTGCGCCCGTGGTGGACGCGCTCGCGTTCGACGTGGAGCCCGGTGAGCTCTTCGCACTGCTCGGCCCGAGCGGCTGCGGCAAGACGACCGCGCTGCGCCTCATCGCGGGCTTCGAGCGCCCCAGCGCAGGCACCATCCGACTCGGCAACACGCCCCTCGTCGACGCGGCGACGGGCGCGTTCGTGCCGCCCGAGAAGCGCGGCATCGGACTCGTCTTCCAGGACTACGCGCTCTTCCCCCACCTCGATGTGACGGCCAACGTCGGGTTCGGACTGCGGGGATGGAGTAAGCCCGACCGGGCGGAGCGTGTCCGCGAGGTGCTCAAGCTCGTTGGGCTGACGGGGATGGAGGGCCGCGCCCCGCACCAACTCTCCGGGGGCCAGCAGCAGCGCGTGGCGCTCGCGCGCGCCCTGGCTCCGCGCCCGCACCTACTGCTCCTCGACGAGCCGTTCTCTAACCTCGATGCGCTCCTCCGCGCCGAGATGCGCCGCGACGTACGCGCGTGGCTCCAGCGCGAGGGTGTGACGGCCATCCTCGTGACGCACGATCAGGAGGAAGCCATGACTTTCGCCGACCGGATGGCGGTGATGCAGGGCGGCCGGATCGAGCAAGTCGGGACGCCGGAGGCCGTCTACCATCGCCCGCGCACGCTCTTCGTGGCGCAGTTCCTCGGCCAGACCAACCTCCTGCTCACGCACGCAGACGGCGCGGAGACCGACTCGGTTCTCGGCCATCTCACGCTGCACCGCGAAGCCGAGGGGACGGTGCTCGTAGCGCTCCGTCCCGAGCACCTGAGCCTGACCTCCGCTCCCACCACGGCGCACTGCCGCGAGGGGACCGTCGTCGGCCGCGCCTTCCGAGGCCACGACATCACCTACCGGGTGCAGCTCGGCAACGTGGACTGCCTCGTCCACACCGACAACCGCCACACCTTTGCGCTCGGCGATACGGTCTGGGTACGCGCGTTGGAACCGGCGGTGGTGCTAGAGAAAGCACGCCGCTGAACGCTTGGCCTTCATCGAGCCTGGGGTCTTCGACTGAGCGCTGGCCCCGAAACAGGCGAGCGCCGGCCCCCCTCCCACGAGAAGACCGGCGCTCGAAGCTACCCCCGCTGCGGAGGTAACTGTTTAGAGGCGCACAAGGCGCCGTGTTCGCTTACTTGACGAGCGACACCTTCTGGACGGCACTGCCCGCCTGGGTACGCACGCGCACGAAGTAGACGCCCGACGGCAGGTTGCGACCCTCGAAGGTCACCTCCTGCTCGCCTGCGGCCATCGTGCCTGCGGCGAGCTGCGCCACACGGCGGCCCAGCATGTCGAACACGACGACCTCCACGTCCTGGGCGCTCTCGACGCCGAAGCGAACCGTCGCGGACTGCGCGAACGGGTTCGGGAAGACCTCGAACACCGACACGTCCGACGGCAGCGACTCTTCGTTGGAAACCACAATCGGGTTCGACTGCAGGTCGCCGACGTAGCCGCCCTGCGCGAGGCCGGTCCAGCCGTCGATCCAGTTGTCGTTGCCGAAGGCGCCGATGAAGTCGACGCGGTCGAAGAACAGGTCGTTCAGCTCGGACGAGTCGAACGTGCCGGTCCCCTCGACGGGGCTGCCGCTGTTCGGACGCGGGTCGAGGCCCGCATCCGGTGCGCGGCTGATGCCCGAGAGGAGCGGGTTGGCGATGATCTGGTCGCCGAGGATCGCGTCCGCCACAAACCCCTGCGGCAGAATATCGCCACCAAACCCGAACCACACGTTGTTCACGAAGTCCAGGTCCCCCTCCTCCAGGCGCTGACGGCTGTCCACGCCCGAGTCCAGGTCCTCGATGTTCACCCCCACACCAGGGAAGTCCGTGAACACCGAGTTGAAGTACAACCCGCCCGCCGCGTCGCGAATCGCGAACGTCCGGTCGTTGTTGTCGCCACCCGGCACCGTCGCACCCGCGCCCGAGCCGATGTACGTCACGTTCGAGATCACCGGGCGCGAGAGCGGCGTCGCGCCGTCACCGGCGTCGTTGCCCCCGTCGTGCTCGCCCGCGCGGCCCGCCGTGTCCGTGTCGTGGATCGAGAACCAGAACTGCCCGTTGCCCCGGAAGCCCTCGTCGTAGTCGAACGTGTCGTCACCGCAGAGCGCGCCCACGAGGTACTTCGTGTTGACGGTCCCGCCGAACCACTCGAAGCAGTCGTCGAAGTTGGCGAACACCTCCACGTACTCGATCGTCGTGCGGTTGCCGACGGCGCCCATCGTGAGGCCGTTGAGCTCGTCGCCCTCGACGCCCGAGACCGAGAAGCCCGCGTGCCGGATCGACACGTAGCGCAGGAGACCCGACGAATCTTCGTCATCGACGTTGGCGGGGTCGTCCTCGCCATACTCGGCGACCTCGTCGTTGGCGTCGATGCCTTCGATCTGGGTCGCACCCGGCTGGTTGGTCGAGGCGCGCCCGAGCAGGACGATGCCGCCCCACAGGCCACGCACTTCGTTGCCGGCCCCGTCGCGCAGGTCGGCGGGGTCGGCGACGTCGTCGAACTCGGAGGTGAAGATGATCGGGTTGCTGGCGGTGCCGTCGGCGTTGATGAGGCCGCCCTTGCGCACGATGAGTGCGGAGGCGAGCCCGGCGTCGGCACCGGTGATGTTTTCCTGGGCACGGCCCTTGATGATCGTGCCCGCCTGGATGGTGAGTTGAGCGCCCTCATTGACGAAGATGAGGCCGTTGAGGATGTACTCGTTGTCGGCGGTCCAGGTCGTATTCGACGTGATGTCGTTGGTTACGACGACCTGCTGCGCCCACGTCGGCGCTGCCATGAGGAGCAGCACGGCAAGCATCAGCCTACGCATTGTAGAAAATGGCATGGTGGCAGATAGAGAAGTGAGAAGCGGGTTGTGAAGTGGGATTCAGGGAGGGGCGGCGCACAGTGGCCCGTTCATACCGACGCCATCCGGTGATCCCATCCGGCATTGGGTCGTCGTCGCAGGAGGCCTAGTGCCTGATAAGCGGGATGTGGGACGTTCCCCATCAGGCCCCCAGGACCTCGTACAAGTAGTGGAAGTGGGTTAGAGGCTGTAGGTCACGCCGAAGGAGTAGGAGCGACCGAGGTTGAAGCGGGTGAAGGGAATGGTTTCCCCCTCGAACTCGTAGGCCTCCTCGTAATCCGCATTGAGGATGTTCTTGACGCCGACCTTGACCCGGACGGTGTCGTCGAAGAAGCCCTGCGAGAAGGTGAAGTCCAGCTGCGGGCTCGGCTGCTCGAAGATGTCGGGCACGCCTGCAAAGCCCACGTTGGAGAGCCGGCTGCCAAAGACGTTGAAGAGGAGGCTCGCTGCCGTGGCCGACTCGAAGTTTTGGTAGCCGAGGTCGGCGTTGACGATGTAGGGCGACTGGCCCTGCAGCTCACGCTGCGTCTCTACATCACACGTACCCCCGTCCAGCTCTTCCTGCGTACAGCGGGACCGCTGCCGCGCGACCAGCTCTTGCTCCGGAATGTCGATGTTCGAGTCCGTAAGTGTCAGGTTCAACCCGACCGAGAAGTTGGCCAGCGGTGCCGCGAGGCGATCCAGGCGGCTGCGCAGCTCAAACTCCAGCCCCTGAACCGTAGCCGAGGGCACGTTCTGGTACTGCACCTGCCCGTTCGTGCCACCCACAACGGCGCGCTCAATCGGGTCCTGCATGTACTTGTAGAACGCGCTCACAGCGAGGATCTCTCC